>JAYUTY010000192.1:0-5500 GCA_043754875.1 Gemmatimonadota bacterium | reverse complement strand
CGGAGATTCTGCGAGACAAGGCCGACGAGGTCTACGTCCTCGACATCGAGAAGAACGAGTTCCCGGTGGCGGCAGGCTCCATCGACCTGATCATCGCCAATCAGGTGCTCGAGCACACGAAGGAGATCTTCTGGATCTTCGACCAGGTCACGAGCGCGCTCAAGGTCGGTGGGCACTTCATCTTCGGTGTCCCGAACGTCGCCTCGCTGCACAATCGGCTCCTGCTGCTCCTCGGTGAGCAGCCGACGCAGCACAAGCTCTGCTCCGCGCATGTGCGTCCCTTCTCCAAGCGCGACACTCTCAGGTTTCTGGAGACGTGCTTCCCGGGTGGGTATCGCCTGACCGCCTTTGGCGGGTCGCAGTTCTATCCGCTCCCTGGTCCGCTCGCGCGCCTTGCGGCCAATGCGCTGCCGACGATGGCGATGTCCATCTTCTTCATGATCCGGAAGGAGAAGGAGTACGATCGTGAGTTCATCCGCTATCCCGCGGCGGCTGAATTCGAGACGAACTTCTATGTCGGCGAATCAGCGACCGTGAAGAGTCAGTACGACGTGCGGTAGCGAGCGAGGGACGCGCGACCGAGAGGTTCGGCGCGGCGTCTAGCTCCGGTGACGCACCGCTGAGCGTGCAGCGGTCTGTGTCATGCCGTCGGACGGTGTTGCGCGTGGCACACCGGACGATGCGTCAGTCGCCACTGCGTTCCACCACTGGCGGGGCAGCCGGATGGTGAAGCAGCTCCCCTGACCCATCGTGCTCGTGAGCTCGACTTCGCCGCCGAGGAGGCGCACGAGGCGCTGGGTGATGTGCAGCCCGAGCCCGACACCGCCCGCGCGGCGCGACGGGCCCTGGTCCACCTGCCAGAACGAATCGAAGACGTGGTCGAAGTGCTCACGCTCGATGCCGGGGCCGGTGTCTTCGACGGCGAAGACGACGGCGTCTCGCGCCGGCTCGGCAAACACGCGCAGCGTGACACTCCCCTCATCGGTGAACTTCACCGCGTTGCCGAGCAGGTTCACGAGCGCCTGGCGCAGCTTGTTCGCGTCGGTGTCGAGGATCAGGTCGTCGCTGGGCAGCTCGACGATGAGCGCGAGTCCCTCGCTGCGCGCCTGCGGCTCCGTCATCGCGAGCGCCTCCTCGACCACGCGCGCGGCGTGCACCGGCGCGGGCACCGCGACCTCCTGTCCCACCTCGATGCGCGACAGGGTCAGCACCTCGTCGATGAGTGCGAGCAGGTGGCGCGCGCTGGACGAGATGCGACGGAGCTGTTGCGTCTGGCCCGTGGTGGCCGGCTCGGGGATGCCCTCGCTCAGCAGGCTGCTGTAGCCGATGATGGCGTTGAGCGGCGTCCGCAGCTCGTGGCTCATCACGGCCAGGAAGTCGCTCTTGGCGCGATTGGCCCGCTCGGCTTCCGCGCGCGCGTGCGCGGCGCGCTCCAGCGCATCCTGCTGGGTGCGCACGCTCGATTGCGTCAGCGCCGCGGCACGCAGCACCGCGACGACGAGCACGGCGATGATGGCGACGACGAAGATGGCGACGCCGACCTCGGCGCTGACGATCTCCACTCGGCGCGCCAAGTTCCAGAGCCACCCGAATGCCACGGGCATAGTGCACACGACGACGAACAGGCGCCGCGCGAGCGCGCCACCGGCGTCCCGGCTGAGCAGAAGGCCGACGCTGCCGCGCACTGGGCGCGCGAAGAGGATGCCGATGTGCAGCGCGAAGAATGCGGACGCGGTGGCGATCGCCATCCCCGTCGCGACATCCACCCCGTGGAGCTGCTGGCCATAGAGCGACTGCGCGCCGTACAGGTAGCCGATCAGCGCCAGCGTCGCGATGGCGAGACCAGCCACCGCGGCGAAGTGCCCGAGCCGGCGCGCGCGCCCCGTGTGCACGCCGAGGCTGGCCAACGCGCCACCCGCGAGCACGAACGAGATCGTGGAGTTGATCACCATGCGGCCGAGCGGGCGATACGAGTGGCGACGGAGCAGCTCGGGAAAGAGCAGCCGGTCGATCCCGAAGTCCCACTCGAACGCGCGCTCGACGAACGTGAGCGCGCCGAGGATGAGCACGACGAGCGAGAGCGTGGTGGCCACGCGCTGCGCAGGACGGGCATGCGGAACGGGAACGCGCTGGAGCCAGAGCGCGATGCTCGCGAGGAAGAAGCCGACGGCGGTATTCGGGAGCATGTGCAGGCGCCCGAAGAACATCCGTCGCATGGAATCGACGTCGCTCGCCCAACCGATGAACACGACTACCGCAATCGCACCGGTAACGCACGCTGCAGCAGTGGTGATGCGTCTCGCGGTGACGGACGGGGCGGCCAGCTCGTAGCGCGGCATGCCGAAGATTTAATGCAACGCACGCCGGGGCGCGCCAGGGTGTGTCAGCGCGCTGCGCCGCAGTGCACCGGCCAGGCTCGCACGCGACTCGTCGGGGCCGTCTTGCGCCCATCGGAGACCAGGGCAGTCGCGCGGCCCACGATCGTGTCGCCGAAAGCCGGGCGCATCGTGGGCAGCTCGACGCTCACGCCCGCGGGCCACCAGGTTGGGTAGAGCATCAGCACCGAGTCGCGGCCGCCGAGTCCATCTGCCGCCCAGTCGCGACCAGACGGTGCATGCGCCAGCGTGGCCGGATTGGGCTGCTCCCCGTGGCCCGCGGCACGCCAATCCAGCCGGGGTGTCCAGCCACCGAAGCCGAAGCCGAAGCAGGGTGCTGGTGTGGTGTCCGGCCCAGTCGCCGGCGCCTGGGCTCCGGCCGAACCGGGAAAGAGCGCCGCAATCGTGACGACGGCGACGACGCCAACCTCGCGCACGAGGCGGCAGGCGTGGCGCGCCCGCGAATGCATATTCGAGCGAACGCACGGAGGAACGTGGCGGGATGACATCCCCGGTCATACCCCGCTCCCGTGACGGGGTGCTGCCGGCGGCCGCGGGTCAGGCGCGACGGATGGCGCGCACCTCGAGAGGGATTGCGGCGTCAACACGCTCGGCGGCGAACACCGGCGCCCATTCGGCCACGATCTCCTTGTACCGGTGGCCGACCGGACGGATGCGCCGGTCGAGATCGTAGAGCCCCACCGGGTGCAGCTCGTTGTGCTCGACGCGCAGCAGGTGCTGCCAGTCGATCTGGTCGGTGAGCGAGTACCAGGTGAAGCCGGTGATCGGAATGCCGGAGGCACGGAGCGCCAGGATGTCACGCCACTGGTGGTCGAGCCAGTCCACGGCGAGCTCGCTCGGCCGGTTGGTCTCGCAGTGGAAGATCGGCACGCGGTAGCGGTCGTGGTACTGCGTGACGAGCTGGCGGAATCCCATCGGCGCGCTCGCCATCGTCGTGCGGCCAGACGCGTAGATGCGGTGCTCGCACGTGGGATAGTAGTCCACTCCGAGCCACCGCTGTCCGACGGCGCGCTTCTCCCGGAAGAAGCTCAAGTCGTTGGACGTGACGCCGTTGTCGTGAAGGTAGCGCGCCATGCCCGGGTCGAGCTCGTGCCCCATGGTGAGGTCGAGCGACAGGTGCTTGATGGCGTTCCAGCGATCGGCCTGGCGCTGCGAGGAGCGGCCGGCGGCGTGGAAGTGCTCGATCGACTCGCCCTGCACGAAGATCGCGTCGGGGCGCTCGTCGAGGATGGCCTCGACGGCGAGCTCGTTCGCCATGCACAGGTTGCGCATGGCGCGCACGAAGGTGGCGTCGCTCGCCTGGCACTCGTTCCACCAGCCGCGCAGTGCCGAGAAGCTGGCGCAGACGAAGATCTCGTTGACCGGGGTGAAGTAGCGCACCCACGGATAACGCCGCGCGAAGCTGCGCGCGTACTCGGCGAACAGCTGCGGAAAGGCAGGGTCCTGGAAGCCGCCCAGCCACGAGGGCACTCCGAAGTGGCAGAGATCCGCGATGACCGTGATGTCGAGGTCGCGCAGACGATGCATCTGCGGATCGGCGATCTCCCAGTCGTACGTCTCGGGGCCGGTGTGCACGCGGTAGTACGGCGGCCCGAAACGCAGCGCGTTCAGGCCGGACTCGCGCACGAGGGCGAAGTCTTCCTCCCAACGCGCGTAGTGACCGCACTTGTCCATCTGATCGATCCGGGCACCGGATGCGATCGTCGGATAGCTATTCTCGATTCCGGTCGCGAACAGGAAGGGCGAGGATGACATCGTTTTTTGGGTTGCCGTGTTTCAGGCAATGAGGCAGGACACGCGGTGCAACGGAGACGCGCGGGTCTCCAGTTGGCGGTTAGACGAGCGACCCGCTCACCCGCCACATGCTCGCCACATGCTCGCCACATGCTTGCCACATGTTCGCCACATGCTGCTTCAGCTTCCCGGACTCACCTTCGCGAGTCGATCCGCGCCCCCTCGGCAGCGGTGGTGGACCAGAGCCGCGGCACGAGCTGGAATCGCGCTTGATACCCGGTCGCGAGCGAGGTCGAGGCGCCGGCCAGGGCGTCGGCGTCGCCGACGAGGATGACGCATCCCCCCCACCCCGCCCCGGTCAGCCGCGCGCCGCGCACGCCGGGCAGGCGGATGGCATGCTCCACCAGCCAGTCGAGCTCCGGACGCGAGCATTCATAGAGGTCGCGCAGCGACACGTGCGAGCCCACCAGCAGCTCGCGGGTCAGCGGCTGGCCGGCACGCAGCAGGGCGACGGCCTCGCGCACGCGCCGCGTCTCCTGGGAGACGTGCAGGGCGCGCCGGTCGAGTGGCGCGGGCAGCCTCGCCTCGAGTACCTGCTCCGGCTCGGCCGCCGCGAGCGACGCGAGCTCGGGCCACCGCTCGCGCAGCAGTCGCAGCGCCTCGCTGCACTCGGCACGCCGTTCATTGAAGGCCGAGTGACGCAGCGAGCGGCGCACCGCGCTGTCGACGATGAGCACCGCATCCGTGAACGGCACGAGATCCGTGTGCCGCGTCTCGCAGTCGATGTGCAGCGCCTGGTCCACGTGCGACAGTGCGCTCGCAAACTGGTCCATGATGCCCACGGCCACGCCGACGAAGTCCGTCTCGGCGCGCCACCCTGCCATGGCCGCTTCGGTGGCATTGGGCTCGTGGCCGAGCAGCGCCTGCAGCGCGAAGGCCGTCGCGACCTCGAGCGCCGCGGAGGAGCTGAGCCCCGCGCCGGTGGGGACGTCGCTCATCACCGCGATGTCGAGCGACTGTCTCGCGGCTGTCGCGTGCATGAGCGGCGCGGCGACGCCGAGCACGTAGTCCCACCAGTTGCCGCTCCGCACGGGCGCATCGAGCGAGGCAGTGCCGGCACCGGGCTCGGTGGACGAGACGGCGCGCAGCACGGCACCGTCCGAGCCGGCGTCGCGTCGCGCTGCGGCGATCCAGGTGCGCCGCGCAATCGCGATCGGGAGCACCTCGCCGCCGTTGTAGTCCGTGTGCTCGCCGATCAGGTTCACACGCCCGGGCGCCGACGCGACGACATCGGGATCGTGACCGTACGTCTCGCGGAAGAGCGCTGCCACCGAGCTCGCGTCGATCGGCCGATCGATCGGCCGATCGGT
>JAYUTY010000191.1:0-5518 GCA_043754875.1 Gemmatimonadota bacterium | reverse complement strand
CGCCGCCCTGGATCGCCGAGTGGTGGACGAACAGGTCCTTGCCCCCGTCCTCGGGCGTGATGAAGCCGAAGCCCTTCTCACTGTTGAACCACTTCACTGTTCCCTTCATCGTGCTGGTCTCCGTCCGAAAACGTGGGTGCTGGTGCGGTGGACATCCGACGGATACGCCGCCGGCCGAGTCTTATGACGCAGCTTTCGATCCAGCGCTGCCGAACGGGTCCCCGAAACCCTGTCGTGGCTGTATGATGGCATGCAAAAGTTCAGCCCGGTAGGGGGTGGGTGGCGGGATCAGCGATCTGTGCCCGCGCGACGTATTCTTCGGGCGGCGGAAGCGCTCGACGGCGCCGCTCGATCACGTGCACGATTTCACTCGTTGCGGGACACACCGACTCGTGAGCGCAGCTTTGCATCGACACATCCTGACCGTGTGGAGCCTCTGCCTGCTGGGCGGCTGCGCGACGACGGTGCGCACACCGCCGGCTTCGCCGGCTGCTTCTCCCGCTGCGACGCCCACGGCCCCCGCCACTCCGGCGTCGGCGCCCACTGCGCCGGCCCCGGCCCCCGTCATGGACATGGCCGACCACCACCACATGGACGGCATGGGCGGCGGCCGCGCGATCAGGATCCCCGCCGGCGCACTCTTCACCGAGGCCGACGTCCAGTTCATGCAGGGGATGATCGCGCACCACGGTCAGGCCATCTACATGTCGCGCATGGCGGTGAGCCACGGCGCCAGCCCTCGCCTCCAGCGCTTCGCCGGGAAGATCGACCAGTCGCAGGCGGGAGAGATCGTGCTGATGCAGGGGTGGCTCCGGGCGAGTGGACAGTTCGCACCGGACACTTCCGCGTGGCGTGGCATGTCGATGCCCGGCATGCTCACCGCTGAGGAGCTGGCTGGGCTCGAGGCGGCGCGCGGCGCCGCGTTCGAGCGCCAGTTCCTCACCCTGATGATCCGGCACCACGAGGGCGCGCTCCGGATGGTGGCCGATCTGCACGCCACCCCCCGCGCTGCCCAGGATGTCGACGTCTCCGTCATGGCGGACGACGTCCGGACCACGCAGACCGCCGAGATCGGCCTGATGCGCCAGATGCTGACCGAGCAGTGAACAACCCCTACCTGACCCGGAGTCGTACCTGATGGAAATCGCCCGCTGGCTGCGTTCGACACGTTGGACGCGCGTCCTCGCGCCCTCGTTCGCCGCCGTGTTCACCTTCGCGCCCGTGCTCGCCGCCCAGACGTACCCGACCGGCAATGATCCACGCAACGGGCTCAAGCCCGGACTGCACGACGCAGGCACCGCGCTGCGAGGGATGCAGCTCGTCTCGCACACCCCGAAGCCGGCCGAGTTCGATTCGACGCGCGGCCTCACCTTCGTGAACTCCGACCTCGCGTTCGGCGGCAATTTCGTCTACCAGGGCAACTTCGCCGGCTTCTCCATCTGGGACGTCAGCAATCCGGCCCAGCCGACGAAGGTCGCGGTTGTGCAGTGCATCACGTCGCAGGGCGACCCGACGATCTACGGCAACCTGCTCTTCATCTCGGCGGAGGGCGGCGGGAACCGCAATGACTGCGCAAAGGGCGGCGTGACCAATCCCGCCGATCACATGGCGGGCGTGCGCATCTACGACGTTTCCAACCCGCGCGCGCCGCGGCTCGTGAAGAACGTGCAGACGTGCAAGGGCTCGCACACGCACACCCTGATCCCGAGCCCGACCGACAAGGGGGTCGTCTACCTCTACGTCTCGGGCAACCAGGGTGCACGCCCCGAGACGGAGCTCGCCGGTTGTCGCAACGGGGCCGATCCGGCCGACGAGGCGAACTCGCTCTACAAGCTCGACGTCATCAAGGTGACGCTCGCGAAGCCCGAGGACGCCGCGGTCATCACGGGCGCGCGCATTTTCACAGGCCTCGGTCCCGCGCCGACGCGCGCCGGCCAGGCGCGCCAGGCACGCCCCCTCTCGGGCGCAGACAGCGCGATGATGGCGCGGATGGCGGCCTCCGGGCCGCGTAACTGCCACGACGTTTCCGCCTATCCGGCGATCGGTCTGCTCGCCGGCGCCTGCGCCAGCCACGGCCTCCTCATCGACATCTCCAACCCCGAGAAGCCGGTTCGGCTCGACGCCGTGGCCGACACGAACTTCTCGCTCTGGCACACGGCGGTGTTCAGCAACGACGGCTCCAAGGTCGTCTTCACCGACGAGTGGGGCGGCGGCACCTCGCCCAACTGCCAGGCGAAGAATCCGCTCGAGATGGGCGGCAACACCACGCTGACCATCAGCGCCGACCGGAAGCTCAAGCAGCACGCATACTTCAAGATCCCGACGGCGCAGAGCGCGCAGGAGAACTGCGTCTCGCACAATGGCTCACTCGTTCCCGTGCCCGGTCGCGACATCATGGTGCAGGGGTGGTATCAGGGCGGCGTCGACGTGATCGACTTCACCGATGCCGACAAGCCGGTCGAGATCGCGTTCTTCGACCGTGGTCCGGTGGACGCGCCGCCTGCAGCCGGCGACACGAGCGCCGCCGTGAGCCGCACGCGCGGCACGATCGGCGGCTCGTGGGGCGGCTACTGGTACAATGGCCACATCTACTCGTCGGAGATGGCGCGCGGCCTCGACGTCCTCGACCTGGTCCCGTCGGATCAACTGTCGGCGAACGAGATCGCCGCGGCGAAGCTGGTACGGATGAACGAGTTCAATCCGCAGAGCCAGCCACGCATCGTGTGGCCCGCCGCCTTCCCGGTCGTGCGGTCGTATCTCGATCAGCTGGTGCGCGGCAACGGGATCGCCGCGACGCGCACCAGTGCGATCGCCAGCGCGCTCGACGCAGCCGAGCGTCAGACCGGTGCCGCGCGTCGCGCGTCGCTCACCTCTCTGGCGAGGCAGGTGGACGCCGATGTGAGCGGCGCGAAGGACTCGGTCCGCGTGCGCGCGATGGCGGCGGCGATCCGCAACCTCGCGGGCGCGGCGCGATAGGTCGTCGCGTCGGGGATTGCTTCTGAGGTGATGGTTCGCTCCAGTATGCCCCGTCCGCGATGAAACGCCCCTCGTCACCAGGTGACGAGGGGCGCTTCAATTACCGGAGCATCGTACGGCGACCGAACCGCGAATCAGGGCTTCGGCGCCGGCTTGGTGCTCTTGTCGACGTTGTTGCCCACCACGCCACCGAGGATGCCACCGGCAGCGGCGCCGATCAGGCCGCCCTTGACCTTGTCCCGGCTCGTCGTCGCGCCGATGATGGCGCCCGCCGCCGCTCCGATCGCGGCGTCACGTCCTCCATGCTTCACTTCGACAGTCTGCGGCGCCGGCGCAGCTGCGGCGCCCGCACCATTCGAGCTGCTCGAGTTCGCCGCGCTGCTCGTGCTGTGCGCGGTGCTGCGGGCTGCGGGGTGCGTTGCCGCCGCATGCGGCGCGGCGGCAGCAGCGGTCTGGGCGCGCGTGCGCTCGGCCAACGACACGGAGTCGAGGCGTGCGGCCGCGGCGTTCTGGTTCGCCATCGAGAGGTCGGCGCTCAGGGCGCTGTCGGGCTTCTTCTCGGACGAGCTGCAGGCCGCCAGGACGCACAGGGAAAGGATCAACAAGGTTGAGGTACGACGCATGGGACTCCGGAGGGTTCGGCCGCGATGCGGCCGGTAGGGCTGAACGCTGCCGACGCGAGGAGATCGGGCGGGCAGACGAAGGGCGTGCAGACACGGGCGTGATCCCGAGATCGTATCGCTTGGACGAATCGTCGGACTCAGCCGCAACGTGGTTACGGTGTCGCCGCGCCCGGTCGAACGGACGCCGACTCCGCTCGCGCCTTCTCCGCTTGATGACAGCTGACATCAGCGGAGTGTCATCGGCAGCGCTCCGTTTCCGAGGCCGTCCGAGGCCGTCGACCCTCGAGCCACCCTCACCGGTGCAGCGGGCTTCCCGGCTTCCACGCCGGCGCTGCGTCCTGCCCCGTCACGCGCGCCACGAGCGCGTAGTAGAATCGGTTGAAGTCCGCCGCCGCCTTCCAGTCGATCCGCTGGTGCACGTCGTCCTTTGGCGTGTGGTACCCCTCGCGGTACCACTGGCGGTAGATGCGCTCGCTCTCCGTGCCCGGGCGATAGCCGAAGACGAAGTTCGTCGCCGGAATCCCCGCCTGAATGAACGGCCAGTGGTCGGTGCGCTGCATGAGGCCTCGCTCCGGCTCGGGGTCACGTTGCACCGCGATGCCCAGCGACTCCGCCACCGCGCGTGCGTCGTCCCCCAGGCTCGTGTCGTCCAGTCCGTGCACGGTGAGCAGCTCCAGCGGGAAGAGAGGGCGGAGCTGGTCGAGGTTGATGTTCCCCACGATCCGCGCTCGGGGCACGGGGAGGTGGGCGAGGAGCCACCGGGAGCCGAGGAGCCCCTTCTCCTCGCCCGTGACGATCGCGACGATCACCGGGCGCCGGAACCCCTGCCCGTGGCGCCGCTCGAGGAGGCGGACGATCAGGGCGACATACGCCGCGTCGTCGAGCGTGCCGTTGTAGAGCGAGTCGCCGTCCACCGCCGTCCCGTAGCCGTAGCCGTCGAGATGCGCGGTGAGGACGATCGCCTCGGCGGCCTTTGTCGGGTCGGTGCCCGGCAGGATCCCGACGACGTTTGGCGAGCGCAGCGTCCGCCGCGCGGTGGTGAACGTCGCGTGGAGGTGGTCGCGCAGGTCGAAGGCCGGCAGCGGCCGCCCGGCACTTCCCGCGGCGACGAGTGAGTCGGCATCCTGCCCGCTCCCGACGAGAACCGTGCGCAGCGCCTCGGCGCGCAGCGAGAGTGTGACGAACGGGGTGCCCGACGTTGACGTCGGTGCCGGAGTCGGCGTCGCGCCAGCCAGGGAGACGCTGCGCGCATACGCCGCCGGCCAGCGCGGCGGCTCCACCGTGAAGCCCGGGTCGGCAATGGCGATCACCCCGGCCGCCCCCGCCGACTGCAGCGCGGCACGCCGCTGCTCGTCGGTCGGCAATCCGGGCCGCCGCGCGGCGTGGCAGATGACCAGCTTCCCGTGCACGTCGCCCAGCGCGTCGGCCCCGCAGTAGCCGCGGTAGGCGAGCGCACCCTCCAGTGTTGCCGGCGCTGCCTGCGCGCGGAGCGTGACGTCATGCAGGAACCTCAGGGGCCGCCCTCCGACGTCGAGACGCCCGCGGGTGACGGCGACCTCCTCCATCGGCACAGACTGGTACCACGACCCGCCGTCTCCGAGCGGCTTCACCCCCGCGGCCGCGAGCCACCGAGCGACGTGGCGCGCGGCGTGCTCGTGCCCGCGCGACCCGGCGTCGCGCCCCTCCATCGAATCGGCGGAGAGGACCGTCGTCCGCTGCCACCAGGCACGCGTGTCGGCGTCGGGAGGGCCGCCGGGGGAGGCCTGCAGGAGCGCGAAGACGGAGAGAGCGGCGGCAAACATGGCAGGACGGGGCTCAGGTACGGATGCAGAACGAGGGCGGTACACTGGCCCACGTACCCGTCTGCGGCAAGGGAGAACGAAGGGCCGCTTCCTGGATGCCGTGAGCGCGGGGATCGC
>JAYUTY010000190.1:0-5521 GCA_043754875.1 Gemmatimonadota bacterium | reverse complement strand
AAGCGCGAGACGTCGGACAGCTACTACACCACGGAGACGACGAACCTGTACGCGTGGCTCGCCGCGCGACCCGGAGTCGTCCGGACGCAGCTCGGCATAGCGCCGTGAGCTAGGGTTCCATTTCTAGCGGAATCGCCGGACCCCGAGTCCGCGCGAGCGAGCCGCCGCCGGTCCTCGGAATGCTCATGTGCCTGCACGCCCAGCTCCGCAGCGTACCCCGGGTCCCGCGGTGGAGGCGCCGGGAATCAGAATTGCCGGCGCGTTGTCGCGTGCGCGATACTGACGTTTGAGCACTTCCGAGCACGCGCGCCCCAACGCCCCGACTTCGAGCCCGCCTCCACTGCGCCCGCGGCGGCTCGTCGGCAGGGAGAGCGAGATCCGCGAGGTCAGCGAGAGCGTCACCTCGGCACCGGTCACGACGCTGCTCGGACCTGGAGGCGTGGGCAAGACCGCCCTCGCGATGACGGTCGCGGCGGCGTGTTCCGCGGACTTTCCTGGTGGCGTGACCGTCGTTTGGCTCGGCTCGGTGCGGTCGGCAGATCTCGTCGCGGCCGAGGTGGCCGCCCAGCTCGGGTTGCCGAGGTCGGGCGGGCAGTCTTACGAGGACGCGCTCACCCGCTGGTTGACCGAACGCGATGTGCTCCTCGTGATTGATAACTGCGAGCACGTGGTGTCCGCCGTCGCCGATCTCGTCGAAGCGTTGACGGCGCGACTCCCCCGTCTTCGAGTTCTTGCGACGAGTCGAGAGCCGTTGTGGATCGACGGCGAGGTGACCTACAGGCTTGCTCCGCTGGCGGTGGTCGGTCCGGACGCGAGCCTCGAGGAGCTCACGGCGAGCGCCGCGGTGCAATTGTTCCGAGAGCGCGCGGGGACGCGGGCGCGCGGAGCGCTCGACACCGAGCGCGCCTGCCGTCTCTTCGGAGAGATCTGCCGCCGCGTGGACGGGCTGCCGCTCGCGATCGAGCTCGCCGCCGCGCGGGTCGCCGCCCTCGATCCCGCGGACATCGCCTCGCATCTGGACGATCTCTTCACCCTGCTCCCGCAGTCCGCGCGGCGAGCCGACGGTGCGCAGCGCTCGCTCCACGCCACCGTGGAATGGAGCGACGCGCTCCTCGGCGAGGACGAGCGGCGCCTGCTCCGCCGCATGGGCGTGTTCGCCGGTAGGTTCGACCTCGCGGCGGTCAAGGAGGTCTGCGCGCTCGACGGCCAGAGCGCCGCGCGCGTCGCGGATCTCACCGCGAGGCTCGTCGAGAAGTCGCTCCTCCTGCTCGGCGACAGCGGCGGGTACCGACTGCTCGAGACCATCCGGCAGTACTCCATCGAGCAGCTCACCGCCGCCGGTCCTCGGAATGCTCATGTGCCTCCGAGGGGAGTGCGACCTCTACAGCGGAGACGCGAAGTCCGCCTTGACGCGCGCCGAGGCGGGGCTCGCGATCGTCCGACGTCACCCGGAGGCGCTCGACGCGTGGCCAGGGCTGTTCTGCACGTGGCACATCGCCAACGGGAAGCGCGCCAACGGTGACGCGGACGCCGCCATCGCGATCTTGACCGAGTGCGCCGAGATGGCGCGCCGCTGCGGTCTCCGCGTGGTGGAGATGGTCGCGTGCAACGCGGTGGGAGAGATCTGCGACGAGCGCGGGGTCCTCGACGATGCGCGCCGGTTCTGGGAGCGCACGCTTCGATGTCGGCGAGAGATCGACGCGGTCGACGTGGGCCACCTCCACGGCTCGATGCCGCTCAACCTGCTCGCGCTCGCGCGCGTGGCCGCGAAGCAGGGGGAGCTCGCGACGGCGTCGAAGCTCTTGCGGGAGGCGCTCCCGATCGTGCACAAGATCCGCGACGAGGCGACCGCGGAGCAAATCGCGGAGCTCCTCGCGCAGACCTCGCGCGTCGAGCCCACGGAAAGCGCGACGCTCCAGCCGGAAGGTGGCGTGCGGCACATCACATTCAACGGCAAGAGCGCTCACGTGCCGGACATGAAGGGGCTCTGGCACCTCCGCGAGCTCGTCTCGCGCCCGCGCGAGGCCGTGCTCGCCCTCTCGCTCATCGCCGCACCGGCAGAGGACCCGGTTCCGGTTGGCGACGCTGGGCCCATCCTCGATCGCGAAGCCCTCCGGCAGTATCGAAAGCGTCTTGCCGATCTGGACGAGGAGCTCGACGACGCCGAAGCGAAGCATGACGTCGCGCGGAACGCGAAGCGCAGCACCGAGCGCGAGGCGCTCGTCAAGGAGCTCGCGCGGGCGACGGGCCTCGGCGGCAAGCCGCGGCGCACCGGCTCGCCAAAGGAGAAAGCGCGCCTCAACGTGACGCGAACGATCCGCCACGCCGTTACCTATCTCTCGACCACACTTCCGGAGCTGGCTGCGCACCTGAACGAGTCGCTCGTGACCGGCGTCTCCTGCTCCTACGAGCCGCGCACGAACATCGCCTGGACGACGTAGACGAGCTCGTTCGTTCGGAACGAACCGCGGAAGGACGAAGAACGAACGCCTCACCTGTGGAAGCAAACGTCCACAGGAGCGACTCATGACCACGCGAGAAAGCCGAGTAGATACAGCCACGTCGATCAAGGCCCATGCCTTCGCCAACGGCGACCGGATGCCCCTCCTCGGGCTCGGGACCTGGAAGTCGGACCCCGGTGACGCCTACCAGGCGGTGCGGGAAGCTATCCGTATCGGGTACCGGCACATCGACTGCGCGTCGCTCTACGCCAACGAGGCCGAGGTCGGTCGGGCTCTCCGCGACGCGATGCGAGATGGTGAGGTGACGCGCCAGGACCTGTGGATCACCTCCAAGCTCTGGAGCAACGCGCACGGTCAGAAGAACGTCGAGCCGGCGCTCAAGAAGACGCTGGCGGATCTCGGCCTCGAATACGTCGACCTCTACATGATCCACTGGCCGATCCCGCTGAAGCCGACGGCGGTGCTTCCGGGCTCCGCCGCCGACTTCATGCTGCCGTCGGAGGTTCCGATCCACGCGACCTGGGCGGGGATGGAAGCAGCCGTGGGCGCAGGGCTGACGCGCCATCTCGGCATCTCGAACTTCTCCGTCAAGAAGATCCGCGAGCTCCTCCCGCATTGCAAGATCCGGCCGGAGGTCAATCAAGTGGAGCTGCATCCGGTCCTCCAGCAGCCCGCGCTCGTCGCGTTCTGCGCCTCGGAAGGCATTCACGTCACGGCCTACGCACCGCTCGGCTCCGGCGATCGGCCGGCGTTCGTGAAGGCGCCCGACGCGCCCGTGTTGCTCGAAAATCCAGTCATCCGATCGATCGCCGAGGCCCACGGCTGCACGCCCGCCCAGGTGCTGCTCGCGTGGCACGTCCAGCGCGGGATCTCGATCATCCCGAAGTCGGTCACCCCGTCGCGACTTCGCGAGAACCTCGCGGCGGCCCAGCTCGAGCTGAGCACGACCGAGCTCGAACGCATCGCGGGCCTCGACCAGGGCTGTCGCTTGATCGCTGGCGCGTTCTGGGCTGTCGAGGGTGGCCCCTGGACCCTTCCAACGATCTGGGACGAGCCCTGATCGATTCCTGGCTTCAGAGGCCATGAGATCTCCGCGTTCACAACGGCGCGCCTCCGCGAAGTCCCGAGGTGGAGGACGACGAGGTCGCCCTCCGCCAGGATCATCTGATTCGTCCACTCCTGATCTGGCATCACCGTGCGCGAGAAGTTGATCAGCCGCTTCATTCCTCGGTCTCGTGGCGTGCTTCCGCGGTGGCACCGTGATCCACGTAGTCGGGGGAGCAGACCTCGTCGATGATCGGGAGATTTCCGCGAGTGTTTCGAGGATGCCGAACGACCGCCTTGTTCTCTTCCGTCGACATCGCGGGCGATACAAGGTCGACCGCCGGCGAGTAAGCGCCGCCGACCGACCCCAAGTTGCGCAACGGGCGCACGACACGTCCCCAAAAAACGACGAGACCCCGGAAAAACCGGGGTCCCGTGGTGGAGGCGCCGGGAATCGAACCCATCTTTTTCGACTTCGCCGCGTGATGAACACCTCGGGCGGTACGATCGAGTGCGCGAAGAACACCTTGAACTTCGTCGACGGGTCACCGGCGACCGCGTCGCGTCCCACGAAGACGGAGCTCGAGACGTAGGCGCTCGGACCCTCGCTCGCCGCCCCCTGCACGAACAGGCCCGCGCCGCCCGGCTGCACCTCGGCGCGGTTGTCCACGAAGGTGCAGCTACGCAGCTCCATCGCGCCCGAGCCGTTGAGGAACACGGCGCCGCCGACCTTCGCGGCATTCCCGTGGAACATGCAACGATCGACGAGAACGTCGGCGCCGTGCCCCACGTCGAGCGCACCCCCGCCACGCCGAGAGCCGTTCATCGCGAAGACGCTGCGGACGATACGGCTCCCCACCGACGCACGCAGGAACACCGCGCCGCCGTCTTCGCTCGCATGGTTGTCGACGAACCGGCACTGATCGACGAACAGCCGCACGGCCACGCCCGACGAGATGGCCCCACCCCAGGTGCCGGCGCCGTGCTCGAAGGTGATGCCGTAGATGCTGATCGCATCGTGGCTCGCTGCCCGAGTCGCTCGCGCGCGCTGCCGCCGTGGATGCCAACCCGGCGGTGCGTGCTTCGCTTGCGAGAAACGGAACGGACCAGGCGACCCTCGCGCGCCTGGTGGAAGACACAAATGTCTCGGTGCGCCGCGCCCTGGCGACGAATTCGCGCTGCAAGGCGCTCGAAGATCTCGCGACCGATCCCGACGCTGCTGTCCGCGTTGCGCTCGCGAAGCGAAGCGAAGCGACTTGCCCGAGCCCGTCATCGACGCGCTCGCGAGCGATGCGGAAACGAACGTTCGTTTCGAGCTCGCCCAGTCACCGTTCACGCCGCCAGCGGTCTGCGCTCGACTGGCGACCGACTGGAACGAGCGCGTGCGGACTGCAGTGAAGCGGCGACCGCCCGTGTGAGATGAGAAGCGATTGATGTTCTACGGCGCCGGGCGAATGATTTTCGGAACGGAGGGGGCGATCCCGAGCGGTTTGCGGACGCGCGGATCGCCAGCCTCGATCCAGCTCGTGTTCGAGCCAATGACGGCGGCGTCATAGGCTACGAAGGCGTAGCCGCCATCGGTCCCGACGCCGCAGCTTTCGCCCCACTTCGTGCCCCACGAATTCTTCACGATCCAGGCGCCCTTCGAGTCGTCCCAGCCGAGGATCACGATCGCGTGATTCGACGGGTCCGTCGCAGGCGGAACATCTGGGCCGACCGGGCCAGACTGACCAGAGGCCTTGGCGGGGGCGTCCGGAGCGACGTCCGGCGGCGTAACGATGGTGACGTCCGGTGCATCCCTGGAAGGCTTCTCGTCGAAGACCCCGCCCGTGTACGCGACGAACGCCGCGGTCGCATACATTGCACTGGCGACGCCGCCGTGCGCGAGGATCGCGGCCTTGATCGCTTCGGACGGTGAGACGACTCCGGGGTTCCGCGCGTTGACGAAGCCCCACGCCACGGCCTGTAGCGGGCGGCCCGCCGTGAGTCGCGAGGACGGACACGCCAGCAGCGAG
>JAYUTY010000189.1:0-1824 GCA_043754875.1 Gemmatimonadota bacterium | reverse complement strand
AACTCGATATCCGCCTTCGTGTAGAGCGCGCCCTTCGGGACGACGATCTCCGGGCCCATGCGGTGCTTGCCGTGATCCATGCCCGCCATTCCACCCTGGGCGAGCGCGCGCGACGAGATGCCGGCCAGCAGGCAGACGACGGCGAAAGCGATTATCGAGCGAGGGGTCATCATAACAGTCATGGTAACGGAAAGCGCACCGGAAGCTTCTGGTTCGCCGCGAGCACACCCGTTCCGCCGAGCTCACCTCCCCATATCCAGAAGCCGCCGTCGCGCGTCACGGCAAAGCTGTTGTTCCCCGTCGCCCAGACGGACGTCACCCCGGAAATCTTCGGGATGACCGGCGTCCAGACGAAGAAGCCTCCGACTCCATTGCCGACCTGCCCCCAGTCGGAGTTGCCCCAACCGCGCAGCGTGCCGTCCTTGAGCAGGGCGATCGCGTGGCGGCCGACATAGCTCATCGTCAGCGCCACGGCGTTCCGCACGCCGGGCACTGCGCGCGGCGTAGCGCTCCAACCATCGTTTGCCTCCGTCTGCTCCTCGGGTATGCCGAACAAACCGCCGACGGTGCTCCCTACCATCCACACAGTACCGTCGCGCTTCAGAAAGCCGGTAACAGCGCTGCCGGCCACGACGCTCACCACGTCCTGCACGCGCGCCATCTCCACCGGGTGCGCAATGGGCGACGTCGACTTCTCGCCGGTACCGAGCTCTCCGCGCGCGTTCGTTCCCCATGCGAATAGTCGCCCGTCGGTGCCGAGTGCTACGACATGTGCCCAGGCAGCCGAGAAGTGTCGGACGTCGTGCACGCCGGGCACCGTGACGGGCGACGTCGCCGGTGGCACGGGCTCACCCCACCGTGGCGCCACGACACCGTCTCCGATGACGCCCGCATTGCGTGATCCCCACGCGCGCATCGTCCCGTCGCGCATCAGCGCGTACGCCGAGTGATCCATCGCGCCGATCTGCACCACGTCCTGCAATCCACGCACTTGTTGCGGTGCCGTGAACCCGTTCTCTCCGTTCGGCAATGCTGGCGCGTCGGTGCTCCCGATACCCAACTCACCTTGCGAGTTGGAGCCCCACGCGTACACGGTGCCGTTGTCGAGCAGCGCGTACGAGGCGTCCTCACCGACAGCGATGTCTGTCGCCTTTCCCGGCAGAGCGATCGACACGGGCGCGGCGACACCAAAGCGTCGCTTCGACGTGAGCACAGGTTGTTCGCCGAGCTGGCCGGCGCGATAACGACCCCACCCTATCACTGTGCCGTCAGCTCGCAACGCCAGGGCGTGGTGTGCTACCACCACCTTGAGGATCGGCGCTGGGGCACTCTGCGCACTCAGTGATCGAGGAGCGCTTGCAACGCCGCCAAGAACCGCGATAAGGGCGCAGGACATGAATGACTTTCTCATGCGCAAAGCATACGGCACGGCGGCAACGCGCGCACGGTGCACTCTCCGAAGATGCGCACGCCGGCCATGTGGTCCTTCTACTTGCGGCGCGTCGCCGTCCGACGCTGACCGCCCGACTCCACGACGAGCTTGTCGACGCGGCCTCCGTCCCCCTCGAACGTGATGATCATCGGGCTGCCGCGCTGGAAGAACTTCACTGGCGTCTCGGCGAGCAGCTCGTTCCTCGCCGCCTGGCCGGTCACCTGCATCGCGAGCGAGCGGCCGGCGCGACTGACGACGATGTCCCCGAAGCCGGAGTCGTAGCTGCCGACGTAGCTGTCGAGCACCTTCTCGTCCACGGCGATGCCCTTGCGCGCGGGCCGGGGCACGTAGCTCTCGCCGCGGAGCAGCTTGAGCGCGGCGTCTGTGAGCTC
>JAYUTY010000188.1:0-15847 GCA_043754875.1 Gemmatimonadota bacterium | reverse complement strand
CCGGCCGCACTCCCGGCGTCGTCTACGGCCACGCCCGCGAGGCGCAGTCCCTCTCGGTTGACGCGAAGGAGCTCGGCAAGCTCCTCTCCACCATCGCGGCCGGCAGCACCGTCGTCGAGCTCGGGCTCGGCGGCGCCACCACCAAGACGCTGATCCGCGAGATCCAGCGTCACCCGTTCAAGAAAGTGATCATGCACGTCGACTTCCAGGAGCTCGTCGCGGGTGAGAAGGTGACGGTCAACGTGCCGCTCGTCTTCACCGGCGTTCCCGAGGGCGTGCGCCTCAGCGGCGCGCTGCTCGAGCAGATCCTGCACAGCGTGGAGGTGCTCGTCGATCCGTCCAGGATCCCGAACCACATCAACGTCAACGTCGAGCACCTCGCGATGGGCCACTCGCTCCACATCCGCGATCTGGAGCTCCCCGAGGGCGTCGAAGTGCTGAGCGAGGAGGGCGCCACGATCTGCGCCGTCATCGCGCCGCGTGCCGCCGTCGAGGCTGCCGCCGCCGAGCCGGGTGCGCCGGAGCCGGAGCTCATCCGCAAGGCGAAGGAAGACGAGGACGAGAAGTAATTCTCGGCATTCTCTCCACACGCTCGCGATGGCTCCGCCCCACTTTCGGGGCGGAGCCATCGTCGCTTCACGACGACGGGACGGGACCAATGAAGGTGATCCTCGGCCTCGGCAATCCGGGCAAGGAATACGAGCGCACGCGGCACAACGTCGGCTGGTGGCTGCTCGATCATCTGGCCGAGCAGTGGCACTTCGACGGCTGGAAGAAGGATGGGCAGTCGAAGGTCGCGCAGGGACAGCTGCCCGGCATCAAGGAGCCCGTCCGGCTGATCAAGCCGCTCACCTTCATGAACCTCTCGGGCGGCGTGCTGGTGCAGTATGCCCGCCGACCGTTCTGGACGGCTGCCGCCGACCTGCTCGTGCTGGTGGACGAAGTCGCCATCCCCGCCGGCACCTGGCGCGTGCGCCCTGACGGAGGCGCGGGTGGACACAACGGGCTCAAGTCCGTGCAGCAGAGCCTCGGCACGCAGGCCTACCCTCGGCTGCGCATCGGCGTCGGCGACCCGGCGCGTCCGCCCGGCGGACCGCTCACCGACTTCGTGCTCGGCGCCGTCGGCAAGCGCGACACCGTGGCCATCGAAGGATTGTTTCCCATCATGACCGAGTCGTGCGAGGCATGGGTGCGCTCCGGCATCAAGGGCGCGCTCGACGTCCAGTCGCGGAACCCGCCCCCCGCAGCCGATTAGCTTCCGAACAGTGGCGCGTGGCTCCATGGCCGCAGCGCACTCTCACCGCCGCATCATCTTCACGCATCCATGCTCAGACTCGGCATCGTCGGCCTTCCGAACGTCGGAAAGTCCACTCTCTTCAACGCGCTCACGAGCGCGGGTGTCCTCGCGGCCAACTATCCGTTCGCCACGAAGGAGCCCAACGTCGGCCGGGTGAACGTTCCGGACGACCGCCTGGCCGTCCTCACGCGCGTCGTGCAACCGCAGCGCACCCTGCCCGCCGCCGTGGAGTTCGTGGACATCGCTGGTCTCGTGGAAGGGGCGAGCAAGGGTGAGGGTCTGGGCAACCAGTTCCTCGCCAACATCCGCGAGACCGACGCGATCGTCCATGTCGTCCGCTGCTTCGACGATGATGACGTGCTGCACGTCATGGGCGCCGTCGATCCCGTGCGCGACCGCGAGGTGATCGAGTTCGAGCTCGCCCTCGCCGACCTCTCCACGGTGGAGAAGCGGCTCGACCGCGTGAAGCGCTCCGCCAAGACCGGCGACAAGGAGGCGCTCGCCGAGCTGCCGACACTCGAGCGCGCGCACGAGTTCCTGAAGGAGGGCAAGGGATTGTGGGAGGCGCGGTTGAACGCCGATCAGCTCGCGACGCTCAAGCCGCTCTCGCTGCTGACGGCCAAGCCGATTCTCTATGCGGCCAACGTCACCGACGCCGAACTCAGTGGCGAGGAGGGTCCGCACCTCAAGGCACTCCGCGCGGCGATCGCGGCGAGTGGCGAGCAGGCGGAGTTCGTCCCCTTCTCCGCCAAGATCGAGAGCGAGCTCGCCGAGCTGCCGCCCGAGGACCGCAACGACTTTCTGGCGTCACTCGGTCTGGAATCGGCCGGGCTCGATCGCCTGATCAAGGCGGGCTATCACCTGCTCGGCCTGCAGACCTACTTCACGGCCGGCGAGCAGGAAGTGCGGGCGTGGACGATTCCGCAGGGTGCTACCGCACCGCAGGCGGCGGGAGTGATCCACACGGATTTCGAGCGCGGCTTCATCAAGGCGGAGACGGCGGGCTACGACGACTTCGTGCGCGAGGGCGGGTGGAAGGGGGTCAAGGAGAAGGGGCTGATGCGGCAGGAGGGGAAGGAGTACATCGTGCACGACGGAGACGTGCTGTTGTTTCGGTTCAACGTGTGAGGCACGACGAGTGAAGGGCCCGGCTCCCGTTCGGGATCCGGGCCCAAGAGCCGACGACGCGTGCTACTTCCATGAGCGGAAGATCGATCGCACGACTGCCGCAGCGTTGCGTGCAACGGCCGACGTGATCATGAGCGCTCTCGCCGACGCCGTATCCTTTGACCTGAGCGGATCGGGGATGGCAAGGAGCGGAGGCGTCGGCGTGAACATCGCCACCCGCTTCTGAATCGCCTCCAGAGATCCCGGCTCGGTCAGCGTGTGGCCGCAGAATTTGCACTGCTTCGCGGTCCGATGGATCGACTCGGTGCAGTTCGAGCACGGCATGTCGTCGGAGAGCCTCCGCACCGCGAGTCCCGTCGCGGTCATCGACTTCCCCGACGTCGTCGCCATCCCGCTGCTGTACTGGACATCGATCACCGCGTCGGCGCCCTGGCCCGCTGCCATCTCGCGAAGCCTGGCGTTCACGGTGTCCATGGTCGGCGTTGCTGTGTGGATCGCGCTTGCTTCGCACTTCGCCTCGAGCCGACGTATCGGCTGGAATTCGAAGTCAGGCTTGCCGATGTGGATCTCGATCGAATGGACGCGCATGTGGCGGGAAGGGAGAGTTTCAGCCGAGACGGCTGGCCTGCAAACATAAGCCGCCCCGGCGAAAGGGCGAGGGGCCGCGGTGCCCACTCGGGCGGCAAGCGCGCGAAGCATGACTTCGCATTTCTCGGCAGGTCTCCCCAGCCTCCATTGCTGTTCGTTGCCCGAAGGCGCTACCGCGCTCGCGTGGCGTGCACCGTCTGCTTTCCCTGAGCGATAGTGAATCCAGTAGTGCGTCCGGCCGAGTCCTGCTGGACCGTGATGCGCAGCCCGCCATTTGCCGTCACGAACGACGTAGACGACAGAGGGACGAGCTCATCTTGCATGATGAGCGGCGTCGCGACCAACATCAGGCGACTTCCGTCGCGCATGATCCGGGCGTGCACCAACGGCTGCCTACCGCGATCGATGTCATAGTCACCCAGGACGTTCGCGATCGACGTCGAATCGAGCGTGACGGCGGTACGACGCTCGGGTGCAAGCGCCGGCCAGTGGTACTCGGTCGCCAACGCCCGAAGAATTTCCGGGATGAGTGCCGCGCCGCCGTTTCCATTGGTCATGATCGCCGCGCCCTGGCCGGTCTCAGGGAAGTAGATCAGGCGCGAAATGAATCCCTCGTTCCCACCAGTGTGTCCGTAACGGAACTCGCGGCCCGCTCCTGCGACGTCGGGGCCGAGTCCGTAGCCGTCCTTCTGCTCAGTGAGCATCTGCTGAGCCATCGCCTTCGAGAGGATCACGCTCGACTTGCCGGCGCGCGCCGAATCGATCGCCAGCGCCCAGCGCAGCAGATCACTGGGTGTCGTCCAGAGGCCAGCCGCGGCCATCTCGGGATAGACGTGCCATCCTCCCGCGAGGGGGGCACCCGATCGCGTGTGCGCATGCGCGGCCTCACCCGCTCGCGCGCCCGGAAGTGGCTGCTCGTAGGTGCTCAGCGTCATGTGCGCCGGGACGAGCACGAGATCGCGAACGAGATCGGAGAAGCTGCGATGCGTCACGTCGGTCAGAAGAAGCTGCTCGATCGTTACGCCTCCACCCGAGTAGTTGCCGACAGCGCCGGGAACGCTCTCGACGCGCACCGCTTCGGTGTTGGCGGGCTTTAGACCGTCCAACACCTGCGTGAGGGTGGGGATAGGTGCGCCCGCCTCGTAGCCTGGAAAGCCGTGAACCGTGAGCCCTGCGCTGTGGCTGAGGATTCGGCGGAGCGTCACCTTCTCGCGCGCCGTGAAGTTGTTCTCGGGCACCTTCCACGAGGTGAGGTAGCGATTCACATCCGTGTCCAGGTCGAGCTTCCCCTGCTCGACGAGGCGGAGCGTCGCGGTCGCGGCGATCGGCTTGCTGATCGAGGCAGCCTGGAACAGCGTCACGGCGGTGACCGAGTCCATGGTTCCGGCCTCCTTCACGCCGAAGCCTCGCGCCCACGAGATGCGGCCGCCGTCGAGAACCGCGATGCTCACGCCGGGCACATGGTGTTGCGCCATGCGCTCAGCGAGCGACTTGAGCTCGGCCGGTCGCCCCTCGATGTCGAGCGCCGCGGGGTGGAGGGACGAGGTGACTCGTGCGATGCGAGCGCTGGAATCCATACTCGCCTGCGCACGTGCGGTGAGCGGAGCGCCGATCGCGGCAGCGATGACGATCGCGTCGCGAAGGAGGCGCGTGCAACGCGTGGCAGGTCGGATCATCGGCGAGGAGTCATCTAGCTAGGGACGTGGGGCCCGAGGCGTTGGTCCGAAGGCCAGTCTCCCCGATCGAGAGAGTAACGCGGACGCCGGGCGGTATCTTGATGCGCACTCCGCACCGAGCGCAACCGCGCCATCGCGACGAGCACGCGAACGGCGGGCCGACTCGTTCATGAGAATCCATCCGAATACAAGAAAGGATCGGCTGGATTGGCCGGTCCTTTCTTGCGATGCAGCATGCCTACTACTAGCCGCGAGTCGTCGATTTCCGAGGCTATCGAGGCGGTGCTGTCTTCGCGGGATCCCAAACGATGAGTGCTTGGATTTCGTTGCCCGTCGCGCCAACGACCGAGGATCCCCAACAGTACGCACCATCCGCGGCGACTGCACAGGACGTGCGACTGCCAGCACTAACCGCGGAGTATGTGCGGTTGTCCGAGACCGGAGCAGGTGTCGCGAAGCTACCCAGGCCGACGCTGACGCCTCGACCTAACTGACCATAGTAGTTGGATCCCCAGCAGACGGCCTTGGTCGCTTGCAGTGCACACGCGTGCGAGACTCGTCCGATTCCGGGAACCGAGACGGTGCCGCCAACTGCGACCGCGGTATAGCCCGAGCCTGCAATGGCCGAAGGCGTCGCCACAAACGTACTGACAGCTTGGCCAGTCTGCGCCGCGTCATTAGCACCCCAGCAGTAAATCGTTCCGCTTGCTGTCAATCCGCAGGTGTTGTCGCCCTTCGCTGAAAGTTGAACGAACGCTGGCCCGACAGTCTGCATCGGCCGATCAATAGGAGGCCCCACCGTACCTAGACCCAGCTGACCCAAGCTGTTGTCCCCCCAGCAGAACGCCAGATTATCCGCCGCACGGACTGCACACGTGTGTCCACGCCCAGCGGTGACGGACCGATAGACTCCTTCGCCTACGACGGGAATCGGAGTGGTAGAGTTGAGTGACAGCGAGTCGCCACCGCCCAATTGGAAGGTGTTGTCACTGCCCCAACAGAATGCCTTTCCTGAGGGTGCCAAGGCGCAGACGTGATTGTTTCCCGCGGCGATCTGGGTGAACGTCTGCGCCGCATTGAGCGGACCGACTGGCCCCGTCGCGAGGGTTGGAAGAGCCGACGTTCCAGGTGCCGACACACCATTACCAATCTGGCCGAATGAATTGTCGCCCCAGCAATACGCACGTCCCTGAGCCGTGAGACCGCACGCGACGGAATTGCCGACAGTGAGAGCCGTCAGCTGAAGCTGTCCGGCGATCTGCAGCGGGATCAATGTGCAGGGCGTCAAACCTGGTGCTCGATCATTGAAGCAGCTCGTATCCCGCGCCACGCCGATCAACGGCGCCTGTCCAAAGCAGTAGGTCCGCCCCAACGGCAACAGCCCGCACGTTGCGTCGAGTCCCGACGAGATCGTGTTCTGGCCGCCGCCGATGAACTCGCGTGCCAGCGCCGTCAGCGTCACCGTCCCCACCGCATCACCGCTGCGCGCGGTGATCGTCGCCGTACCAGGGGCGTTGAACACCACGCGCCCCGTGGAGCTCACCGTCGCGTTCGGGGACGAGGACGTGAAGGTGATCGGCTGTCCCGGCACTGGCGTGCCCGTCCAGCCGATCGCCGCGGCAGTCACTGTGAGCGTGTCGCCGACGAGCGCCTGCGACGCGCTGGTGGTCACCGACACTGTCCTCACGATCGGCAGGACGACGATCGTCGCGTGTGCCTTCGTCTCGTTCACCCGGACCGTGATGTCCGCCGTTCCGATCTGCTGCGCGCGGACGACGCCGGTCGAGTCGACCGTCACGACCGAGTTGTCCGATGATGCGAAGATGTGGCCTGGAAGCGTGATCGGAGCTCCCTGCGCAGTCGCGGTCGCGGTGAGCTTCGCCGTTCGACCGCTCGAGTCCTGCACGCCGCCCACGAAGAGTGTGTCGACCTTGGGAGCGAGCGAGAGCTCGAGATTCGCGAAGCTGCGCGCGTCGGTGACCGTGTCGCTGCTGCACGCAGCAACGACGGAGAGCGCCACGAGCGCGACCAGCGTGGACAGATTCCGCATGACCCCTCTGCACAGGTGAAGATCGTCGTGCGCCGCACTTTCGTGCGACTCGGTAATCAGAGGACTGCTGCGCGAGGTGGCCAGTAGCCCTGTTCCGGGAGACGACTGTACGCCAGGGGACGAAACGTCGGACGTTGGCGACCCGGAACGGAACGAGGCCGGCTCCTCTTCAGGAACCGGCCTCGATCGCGTGTCGCTCGCATCTGTGAAAGACGCGACCCCGGACTACGTGGGGCCTACCTTGATCCGCGGCCGTTTATGACACGGTTCGACAGTGGCGTCAGGCCGAAGTGGTGCAGTTCGGTCCTTGCCATCTGGGTCGCCAGCTGCATCAGCTCGGCCTGCGGCATGTGCGCGCAGACCGAGTGCAGCCGGTGGGCGATGTCGAGAGCCAGCGCCTGGACTCGATCGGATCGCACGGCAGGTGACTCAGCTGTGTTCAAAGACACCAGGATCTCCCATCGTCGGGTGGCGGAAAGCTTGCTCGAACCAGACGCGACAGCAGCCTCACGCGTCACATCAATTCGCCTGCAGCTGCTCCATTCCGGTCATCGACCCGCTCGCCTGCACGCCCTCGTTTACGCCCGTCGCTCCGCGCATCGAGATGGTGAAACACGACCCACCACCGACCTGACTCTCCACCTCCAGTCCGTAGCCGAGCGCCTCGCACAACGAGCGTGAGATGGAGAGCCCGAGCCCTGTGCCACCATAGTGGCGCGAGGTCGACGAATCGGCCTGCTCGAACGCCTCGAAGATCGCGCCCAACCGGTCCGCCGGAATACCGATCCCGGTGTCGCGCACCTCGATGCGGTCCGCCATCGCTGCATCTCCGTCCAGCCCGTACTCCTCGCTCACGCCGAGGCGCACGCTCACCGAGCCGCTGCGCGTGAACTTGAGCGCGTTGCCGACGAGGTTGAGAAGCACCTGCTGCAGCTTGCCCACGTCGGTGAGGAGCATGGCGCCTCCCGCCGGCGCCTCCAGCCGCAGCACGACGCCGCTTGCCGCCGCCTGCGCGTCGAACTGGGCCAGGATGTCCTGCACGAACGTGGCGACATCCACCAGCGTCAGCTCGAGCGTCATCCGTCCCGCTTCCACCTTCGCGATGTCGAGCACGTCGTTGATCAGCGCGAGCAGGTGCGTGCCGGCGCCCTGGATCCGCTGGACATACTCGACCTCGGCGAGATCGAGTGCGCCGCGCCTGTTCTTGAGGAGGATGTTCGCGAAGCCGATCACGCTGTTGAGCGGCGTTCGCAGCTCGTGGCTCATGCGGGCGACGAAGTCGGTCTTGGCCCGGTTCGCCGCCTCCGCGGCCAGGCGCGCGCGGCTCGCCTCGGCCTCGGCCTCCTTCCGCGAGGTCACATCGCGCACGGTCACCGTGACGCCGTCGTCCAGCGGGGCGATCTGCTCCTGCAGCCAACGCGTGCGCCCGGTGCCGTCG
Source organism: Gemmatimonadota bacterium (assembly GCA_043754875.1). Taxonomy (GTDB): domain Bacteria; phylum Gemmatimonadota; class Gemmatimonadetes; order Gemmatimonadales; family Gemmatimonadaceae; genus AG11. The sequence goes on along the minus strand of JAYUTY010000188.1, from coordinate 7,670 downwards.
CTCGCCTCGCGCTCGCGCTCCAGCGCTTCTCGCGTGCGCACGACGCCGGCGAGATCGGGCACGCGAAGCAGCTCGCCCGCCCGCTCGCCGAGGTGGCTGAGCCGCTGCGCGACCAGGGCATCCCGTGACAGCCCGATGATCTCCTCGCCGCATCGGTTGGCATCCAGCAGCTCGAAGTCGACGATCGCGTCCGAGTCGTCGCGAACGGCGCTGAGGATGAACAGCGCGTCCAGCGACGCGTCCATCGCGGCGCGAAAGCGAGCCTCGCTCTCGCGATAGGCGGCCAGGGCGAGCGTCCGCTCGGCGACGAGGAATCGCTTCGCCTCATACGCTTGCGCGTGCGACAGCGGTCCGGAGAGGAGGCCGGCCATCAGCTGCACGGTTTCCGCGTCCTGATCGTCGAAGGCGAGCGGCGAGTGCGCCAGCACGGCGAGCGAACCGAGGAGGACGTCCTCGTGCACGAGCGGGATCGCGAGGAGGGCGCCAACACCGGCGCGGTCGCACGCGTCGGCGATCACATCGAGCGGCTCGTCGTTGTCGTCATACCGCAGGCACGCCATCAAGGTGACACCCGCGCCTGGCCAGCTCGGCGAGATGATCGACGCGAGCGGGATGTTCAGCTCCGCGAGGCCCTGATGGGCGCGCACCAACTCGGTCCCACCGTCTCCCGGGACCCGGAGCTCGATGATGGCGGCGTCGGACCCGGTGAGCCTCCGTGCGCGCTCCACGATGCGCGGCAGCAGCGCGGAGAGCGTGAGTCCGGCAATGGTGATCTCCTGCTGTGCCGTGACGACGGCAGAGAGGTGCTCACTCCGCGCGCGGAGCGCGTCCTCCGACGCCTTGCTCGCCGTGAGATCGCGCGTGATGCAGGCAAAGCCCGTGACGTCGCCCCGGTCGTCGCGCAGCGCCGTGAGCTCGACGCTCGCCCAGAAGCGCGATGCGTCGCGCCGCACACGCCACCCCTCGTCTTCGGCACGTCCATGACGTGCGGCGAGCGCCAGCTGCTCGTCGGGCAGCCCGCGTTCGCAGGCCTCCGGAGGATAGAAGAGGGCGAGCGCTCGACCCACGATCTCGGCCGCGACGTAGCCTGTCGCGAGAGCGGAGCCCGGATTCCAGCTCGCGACCCGTCCGCTGGCGTCGAGCAGGAAGATCGCGTAGTCGGACGCTCCGCCCGCCAGGAGGCGCGCGGGCACGAGCTCCCGAGCTTCGTCGAGGATGACGGGGTGGTACATGCGAAGGGCGAGAGTTCGGCTCGGCGAGCGCGCCGCATCAGAAATCGTCGAGGCGCGGGCGCTGGACGCGTCACCATGCAGACTCGGCGGTAGCGAGCTCGTCACGAGATGCGTGCATCGCGACCCGGGGGGTTCTCACTCCCTCCCCGCCCGGTTACCTTGCGAGGCTATCATACCGTGTCGTCGGCGGAATCTCCGTCGTGACACTCCATTCCCCTCCTCCTGCTCAGGCAACCAGCGGGGGGCGGCTACGTCCAAAGGGAGGATTGCCAGGACATGCCACGTCCATACGAGGCGGTCTACGTCTTCGACTCTGCACTCGAAGACTCGACCGTCAATGAGAAGCTCACGCGCTTCCACGAGATCCTCGGTACGTCCGGGGAGATGAAGCTTGATCACTGGGGCCGCCGCCAGCTGGCGTACCCGATCGGCGCCAAGGAGAATGGCTACTACGTCGTCGCCCGGTTCGATGCCGAGACGGCTGGCATTCCCGAGTACGAGCGCGCGATCAGGCTCGACGACAGCGTCATCCGCCATCTCATCACCATCTTCGAGAACGAAGTCGGCGCGCCGCCGATGACGGAAGAAGAGCTCGCCCTCGCGAAGAAGCGTGGCGACGACGACGACGAGGACGAGGAGTAGACCATGCGACGCCCATCGAAGGCTTGCCCGTTCTGCGAGACCCGTGTCCGCTTCGTCGATTACAAGGATGAGCGCACGCTTGGCCGCTTCATCACCGATCATGGAAAGATCCTGCCGAGCCGCCTGAGCGGCGTCTGCGCTCGCCATCAGCGTCAGCTGAGCACGGCGATCAAGCGCTCGCGCTTCCTCGCGCTGCTTCCGTACACGCGGGGTCTGCAGGGCTAGATGTCTGACGCCGTGGGCCCGGCACCGAGCGAGCAGGGGTGGGGAAAGCTGCTCCTGGCGCTCACGGCGTTTCTGTTTCTGCCACTCAGCCCACCGCTGCGGGCGCTGCTGCCGGTCGAGGAGACGCTACTGCTCCTCGTGCCGGCGATCGCCGCCTGCTGCATGGTCGGGTGGTGGACCGGGGGGCGGCTGATCCTGGCGATCGTCTGGACGGGACTGGCGGCCTACATGCTGGCGCTCCCATCGGCGCCCGGCTCGTTCTACCATCTGGTTTGTGGTTGGAGCCTGCTGCTGGCAGGCGGGTTCGGTCTGATCTGCCTGCTGGGCACTGGTCGCCCATTTCTGCCGAGGGCATTCGGGGCAATCTTTCTCGCCCTGTCGCTCGTGCTGGTGATGAGTGCCCGCGGGCCACTCACTCCGGCGCGTGCGCGGCAGGCGATCCAGACGGAGCTCGGCCGACGCAACGTGGAGACGGCCGAGGCGATGCGTCGCGCGGTGGCGGCCTATCCGCAGGCGGTGAAGGACGTTCCGTCGTTTGCCTCGCTGCCGGAGGAGTCGCAGCAGAGTCTCAAGCTGGTATCCGACGCGGGGGCGGTGCTTTTCCCCTCGCTCTTGCTGCTCGAATCGCTTCTCGCACTGGCTCTGGCCTGGGCGACGTACCACCGACTGTCGCGTGCTCGACTTGGCGCGCCGCTCGGGCACCTGAAGGACTTTCGCTTCAACGACCAGTTCGTTTGGGGATTGATCGCCGGCTTGGCTATCGTGTTCATCCCGGCGCTCGGCTTTCTCAACGGGCTCGGTCGCAATCTTCTCGTCTTCTTCGGCGCGCTCTACGCGCTGCGCGGGTTCGGAGTGCTGTCCTGGTTCGTTCCGCCAGGTGCCTTCACCGTGCTGCTGCTGATCGGGCTCGCCATGCTGTGGTGGCCGGTACCTACGACCGCCGGACTCGGGTTTCTGCTCATGGCGCTCGCCGCCTTCGGGCTCGGCCTGGGTGACACCTGGGCCGACTGGCGCCGCCGTGCGCGCCCTACCACGTAACTAGAGGGGTATCACAATGGAAATCATTCTTCGGCAGGCGATCGAGAATCTGGGACATCCCGGCGACGTCGTGGCGGTCAAGAACGGCTACGCGCGCAACTACCTCCTGCCCCGCGGCTTCGCGTACGAAGCGACGCCGGGCAACCTCAAGCGGATCTCCGCCGAGCGGTCCCGCCTCGAGGCGGCCGAGAGCGATCGCCGCGAGACGGCGTCCGAACTGGCCAAGCGGCTGGAAGAAGTGCAGCTCACCTTCTCGGCGCGCGTCGGCGAGGAAGGAAAGCTGTTCGGCTCCGTTGGCTCGGCCGACATCGCGGAACAGTTGGCCGCGCAGGGGTTCAACATCGAGAAGCGCATGATCGACCTGCACGAGCCGATCAGGGCGCTCGGCGTCTACCGCGTGCCTGTCAAGCTGCACGCCGACGTGAAGCCCGAAATTCGCGTCTGGGTCATCAAGCAGTAGCATCACGCTGTGCCGGGAAGGGCCCCGCACTGGGGCCCTTCCTGCGTTCGTCCTGCCTCACCCGTTCTACTGGCTGCACCGGCGCACGACATGCGCCGCACGCGCTCCACCTCGGTTCCCGTACCCAAATCCTCGCATGGCCGCCTCCGCCCAGCCCGCTTCTCCCAATTCCTCCGAGCTCGCCCAGCGCGCCGCCGCGATCCTGCTCGAGCGCAAGGCGAACGACGTCGTGCTGCTGAGCCTCAAGGGTGTGTCCGACATGACGGACTACTTCCTGATCGCGAGCGGGACGTCCGACACGCACGTGCGCTCGCTCGGCAGCTCCGTCATGGAAGATCTGAAGAAGGACACCGGCGAGATGGCGCACCATGTGGAAGGGCTCTCGCAGGGGCGTTGGGTGCTGCTCGACTATGTGGACTTCGTCGTTCACGTTTTCCATCCGACGCTGCGCAGCTTCTACCAGATCGAGCGGCTGTGGGCGGACGCGGAGCGCGTGCCGATCACGGCCGAGGTCGCCGGCTCGCGCTAGCGAGGTGGTGCGGCGGCTATTCCTCCCCAGCGCGCCAAGGTACCTTCTGACCGTGCGATCGACGCTCCTGCCCGCGTTGGCGCTCGCGTTCGTCGCCTGCGGCACAGCCGACCGGCCCGACACGCCCGCCGCGCAGATCTCCCCATCCGCCGCCACCAATCAGCGTGGACCGGACAACCTCGTGCTGCGACTCCCGCGCGGTGGGGGTGAAGCGCGCGTGTACGCCTATCCGCGTCTCGATACGGTGGTCTGGACTGCGCCGTCGGCACCGGTGCCCGAGCGCGTGCTCGCCTTCGACGATGAAGCGGGCACGATCGCGTACGTGGACACCAAGGGGCTCCCGTCGCGAATCGACTTCCGACAGGGGAGCGCCGGCGCCGTCTCGCGCGCCAAGCTGACCGGCCTCACGTCGTCGGACGGCTCGACGATCTACGGCATCGGCGCCGATGGTGCCGTCGTGCGCTATGCCACGAGCGGGACATGGGTCTGGCACGGCCCGAGCGCGGCCCGTGCCGTCTTCCCGCAGCCGGACGCCACGCTGCTCGTTCTTGCTGAAGGGAAGGACGGCTCCGTCGTGTGGCGACTGCGCCCGCCTTCGCTGAAGATCGTGGACTCGGTCGTGCTGCCGAAGGTCAATCGCGCCCTGCGCACGCAAGTGGGCGACCGGCTCTACCTGGGATCGGACCGCGAGCTCACCGGCGTGCGGACTCGGACGATGGAGCGCACGCCGACCATCGCGTTCAGCGATGGTGTGGAGCTGCTCGCGGCCACTCCCAGCGGCGACCGCGTGTTCGTCGTCGAGAAGACGGGCACCGGCATCCAGGTGGTGGACCGCTATCGCGAACAGACGAGTGGCACGATCGACCTGAAGCGTCATATCGCCGAGCTTCGCGTGGACGCACTCGGCCGGTACCTGCTCGCTCGCCCGGAGGGGAGCGACAGCGCCGTCGTGATTGCACTCGGCACCAACCGAGTCGTGGGCACCGTCGGTTCGGCCTGGCGCTCCGACCTCCCGTTCGTGGCGCCGGACGGCGGCATCGCGCTCGCGCAGGGCACGGATGTCATCATCGTGGATGGCGAGACGCTCCGGCCGACGGTGCGCGTGCGGGCGGGCGCGGCGGACTTCTGGTATCCGTTCCGGTGGACTGGCTTCCGTCCGCGCGACGCGAAGCTGGACCGGCCGGTGGAGTTCGGCACGCGGGCTCGCGACACTGTGTCGCGCCCGGCCGACAGCGCAGCGGCCGCCCCGGATTCATCCGGCGCACCGTCAGCAACTGCACCCGCAGCGAGCGCACCGGCACCAGCAGCTACACAGCCTACACAGCCTACACAGCCTACGCCGGCCACGCCGCCCGCGCCAACACCCGGCATTCCAGCCGTCGCACGCGCGCGGCGCGACAGCATCGTGGTGCGTCGACCAGCGCACGACAGCGTCGTACATCGCGCGTCGCCCGCGACGCCGTCCGCTGCGGCGTCGGCGCGACGCGACAGCGGCGCACGCCGATCCACCAGCGGCTTCACCGTCTCCTTCGCCGCACTGCTCGTTGGCGACAAGGCACGCGAGCTGGCCGCGCAGATCCACGTGGGGCGAGAGGCTGCGCGTGTCGTCACGGCGCAGCGCGATGGCGCGACGATCTACCGCGTGGTGCTCGGCCCGTACCGAACCCGCGAAGAGGCAGATCGAATCGGTCGCGAGTCGAAGCAGTCGTTCTGGGTCTACGAGGGCGGTCCGTGACGCCGCTGCTCGACTGGGAGGAGCGTGGCCGCGAGCTCGGCCCCACGCTCGACGAGTGGCATGCGATCGTGGTGACCGGCGCGGACGCCCAGGCCACGGCGCAGGTGGCGCTCGGCATCGGTCGCGTGCAGGCGCAGCATCGTCGCGTGGCGATCGGCGACCTGTTCGGCGACACCGAGGCGCTTCAATCGCTGGTGGACACGACTGACCCGCACGGGCTGGTGGACAGCTTCATGTACGGCATCTCGCTGAACAAGATCGCCTATCTGGTGCCCGATGCCGGCGAGCTGTTCATCATGCCGAGCGGCACGGGTCCGATGGACTACGACGAGCTGTTCGTGCACCCGCGCTGGCGCCGTCTCGCCGCGGGGTTCCGCGAGGTAGGTGCCCTGCTCCTCCTGGTCGCTCCGGCGGATGCGCCGCACCTTCGCGAGCTCGTGGACGCCATGGACGGTGCGGTGCTCGTCGGTGATTCCGTTCCGGCGCAGATCTCGGTGGCGCAGTCGTTCGCATGGCTGCGACCCAAGCGCAGCGGGCCCACGACGGTCGCTGGCGGCGCGGTTGCGCCGAGCGTGCCAGTGCCGGAGGCGGCAGTGGCGGCGGCACCGCCCCGCGACAAGCGCAAGGTCGTCGCCGGGGTGGCCGGGCTGCTCTTCGCAGCGCTGCTCCTCGCGGGTCTGTTGTGGTTCGCCGCGCGCCCGTTCGCCTCCAAGATCAAGTCTGGAAAGGGAGTCAGTGCGACGTCGCCGGCAGTGACGGCAGCGAGCGCCGGCACGCTCACGGCGGACAGCGCAGCTCGCGTCCGTGCCGCGCGGGACAGCACGCCCCAGGACAGCCTCGCGGCGGCCCCGCTCTCGGCGGCCGCGTCGGATTCCTTTCCCGTGCTCGCTCCGGTGAACGCCGCTGATTCGGCCGTGGCGTCGGCGTACGCCGTGCGACTGGAGGAGACGACGACCAAGTCGGGTGCTATCTTGGATCTGCGCGTCCGCTTCGAGAGTGTGCCGGCCGCCACGTACGGCTTCAGCCGGGAGCGGTTCTTCCTGGTGGCAGGCGGCGCGTATCCGACCCACGCCGGCGCCGATTCCCTCCTCGCACAGCTTCGCACACGCAAGGTGCTCGCGCCCGGCAACGGTCGTGTCGCCGCACTGCCCTTCGCCTTCCTCGTCCAGGCGGACGTACCGATCGCGGACGTCTCGTCGCACCTCACACGCTTTGCTGCGCGCGGACTGCCCGTCTATGCGCTGCGCCAGCCGAACGGCGCCGCGCACCTCTACTTCGGCGCCTACGAGAACCCGCAGCAGGCGGCGTTCGCGGTCCCGGCGCTGAAGGAGGCGGGCTTCGCGCCAACGCTGGTCTATCGAATTGGGAGAGTGTTCTAGTGCGGTTGACCAAGCTCGAGCTGCACGGCTTCAAGTCGTTCGCCGATAATACGCAGCTCGTCTTCGAGCCGGGCGTCACGGCGATCGTGGGGCCGAACGGCTGCGGCAAGTCCAACGTCTCCGACGCCGTGCGCTGGGTGCTTGGCGAGCAGCGCGCGCGGCTCCTGCGCGGCGCCAAGATGGACGAGGTCATCTTCCAGGGCTCCTCCGCACGGCGTGCGGTGAACGTGGCCGAGGTCTCGCTGCACTTCTCGAACGACGAGGGCATCCTCCCCGTACCGTTCAAGGAAGTCGTGATCACGCGCCGCCTCTCGCGCTCCGGCGACAGCGATTACTTCCTCAATCGTACGCCGTGCCGTCTGCGGGACATTTCGGACCTGCTGCGCGGTACCGGACTCGGTGCGGGAACCGGTGTGGTGATCGAGAGCAG
>JAYUTY010000187.1:0-1832 GCA_043754875.1 Gemmatimonadota bacterium | reverse complement strand
AGGCGATGGCCGAAGAGCCTGCTCCCAGCTTCTGCGAGGCCGTGGCGACGGTGTGGCCCGAGTAGGACGACGCTACGGTGCCATCGGCGCCCGCCCGTATTTCCGCATCGCCGCGAGCAGCCGATCCACCGGCAGCGCGGTGACGCGCACGTCGTTCGCCCCGGTCATCGTCTCCGCGGCGAGCAGCGCGTTGACGATCGCTTCCTCCGTCGCCTGGATCGTCGCGGCGAACAGCGCGTTCATCCGCGCGTTCGGGAGCATCTCCACGCGCGCGCTCCCGGTGTCGGCGATCACCCGCGCGTTCGCCGTCGAGAAGGAGACGAAGATGTCGCCCGAGCTGTTCTCGCCGCGCCCACCCATGCGGCCGACGCCGAGCGCGGCGCGCGTGGCGATGCGCTTGAGCTGGTGCGGGAGGAGCGGCGCATCGGTCGCGACGATGATGATGATCGAGCCCTGCCCTGCGGACGCGTCATCCGTCGCATCGGCAGCACCACGCGGCGCAGATGCCCCAGCCGCACAGCGCGGCGTCCCACGCGCCACCATCGTGTCCGGTGACGCGCCGCACGGCAGCAGATCGGGGATCTCCACACCGACGGGCACTCCCGCCACGCGCAGCTCGCTGCGCTGGCCGTAGTTGCACTGCACGAGCACACCGACCATGTAGCCGCCCGCCGCGGCGGTGAGGCGGCGCGACGCGGTGCCGATGCCGCCCTTGAATCCATGGCAGACCATCCCGGTCCCACCACCCACGTTCCCCTCGGCCACTCTGCCGCTGCGCGCACCGTCCAGCGCCTGGATCGCGTGCTGCGCCGTGACGTGGAAGCCGTTGATGTCGTTCAGCCGTCCATCGAACGTCTCGGCGACCACCGGCAGCCCCCATGGCTGCATCCCCGGCCGCTTGACCTGCCACTGTAGGATGGCGTCGCGGACGACGCCGACGCTGTGCGTGTTGGTGATCGCGATCGGGCCTTCCAGGATCCCCGACTCCTGCAGCCAGGTGGTACCGGTCATCTCCCCGTTGCCATTGAGCGTGAACCAGGCACCGAAGACGGGATCCGCGTTGTCTCGGCCGCGTGGATGCACGACGGTCACGCCCGTGCGCACGGGGCCCTTGCCTACGACCAGCGGACCGCTACCCGACATGAGCGTCGTGTGGCCCACCTCGATGCCGGCGACGTCGGTGATCGCGTCGAGCGGGCCGGCGACGCCGCCGATGAGCGGGGTGATGCCGAGGTCGTTCGCGCGTGGCTTGGCGCGCCCGCCGGGTGCGGTCTGCGCGGCGGCCAACTGCACAATGCAGAGGGCGAGACCAACGTTCATGAAGAAGGCGAGTCGACGCATGGGCCCGGAGGATGGAGGGTGCGCGCGACATACGCCGCGTCATGAAACCGTAATGTCGAGCTCACGTTCACGTCACCCGCCCGTCACGACGTCGCAATACGCCGGTCGTATCGTGGATGCGACCCCCGACCGAAGCTGACGATGCGAGACAGTGCCCAAGTACTGAACGCCGAAATCAACGTGACGCCTTTCCTGGACGTGCTGCTCGTGCTCATCATCACCTTTCTCGCCGCCAACGTGGCGCGGAAGACGATGGATGTCCAGCTGCCGCAGCCATGCGCGCAGCCCTGTGGTGCCGGAAGCGCGGCGATCGTGCTCGAGGTGCTACCCGACGGTTCGTACCTGTTGAATCAGCGACCCGTTCACGCGAGCGCGCTGCTCTCCACGCTGCATGGCGTGTTCGACCGCCGACCGGACAAGAGCATGCACGTGGCCGGACATGACGGCGTGCGCTATCAGGCCGTGCTCTCCGCGATCGACGTCGCGCGTTC
>JAYUTY010000186.1:0-5563 GCA_043754875.1 Gemmatimonadota bacterium | reverse complement strand
GAAGGTTTTCCACGACGACTTCGTGCGTCACCTCGCTGGAGAGCTTGAGCGGGGCCGCGACGTGGAAGCGAGTGCCCGGCGAGAGCGCCAACACTGCGTCGGTGACCGACTGCACCGTGTCCGGCCTGAGCTCGCGGCCGCACTTGGGGCACACGGTATGCCCGACGCGCGCCCAGAGGAGGCGCAGGTAGTCATAGATCTCCGTGGCGGTGCCGACGGTGGACCGCGACGTCTTCGTCGGGTTCTTCTGCTCGATCGCTACGGCGGGGGAGAGTCCGTCGATCGAGTCGACGTCGGGCTTCTCCATCCGCTCCAGAAACTGGCGCGCATACGCCGAGAGCGACTCGACGTAGCGGCGCTGTCCCTCGGCGTAGATCGTGTCGAACGCGAGCGACGACTTGCCCGACCCGGAGGGACCGGTCACCACCGTGAAGGTGCGCCGGGGGATCTCGAGGTCGAACCCCTTCAGGTTGTGCTGCCGCGCACCGCGGACGACGATTTTATCCTTCATGCCAGTGGAAATCTAGCGGATCGCTGCCGAATAAACACCGATAACAGGGTGGCGGTGGAGCGGGCGAGGCGAAAAGCGGACGAGCCCTGCTTCCCTGTCCAGGGAAGCGGGGCTCGTGACGATCCGACGACCGTGCGGTGCCGAGTGGTGCTAGAGCGCCGTGCGGTTCCGCGTCGTCATGCGGTAGACCCAGAGCAGCAGCATGGCGCCGACGACGGCCAGGACGATGCTCCAGAGCGAGAATCCGTTGAGGCCCGACCCAGTGATCGTGTTGCCGATGAAGCCACCGATGAACGCGCCAACGATGCCGATCAACATGGTGACGATGATGCCCCCCGGATCCTTCCCGGGCATGAGCGCCTTGGCGATCGCTCCGGCGATCAATCCGAGCACGATCCAAGCGAGGATACCCATAGCACAGCCTCCAAAGGTGAAGTGGACGACGGGAACTTCTAACGCAACGGGCGTACCAAATGGCGCGCTCTTCAGCAAACTGAACACGGAATCATCACCGAACTCATCTGAAGGAACAGACTCGCCTCGTTATTCTTGATCGATGTCGAGCGAGGACGATTATGTCTCCAAGCGATATGACCGGCGGCTCGCCGGGCGGCTGATCACGTACGTCAGCCCCTACCGTCCATTGGTGTTCGGTGCGCTGGCGCTGCTGATGATCGAAGGGCTGCTGCAGCTCATCGGCCCACTGCTGACACAGCGTGTGATCGACGTTGCGCTGCCGCGGCGGGACGCGGGGCTCGCCATCCAGTCGGCGATGCTGTTTGCGGGATCGCTGGTGCTCGGCTTCGGCTGCTCCTACGGCGAGACCATGCTCACCGCGCTCCTGGGCCAGCGCGTGATGCGCGACCTGCGCCTCCAGCTGTTCGAGCATGTGCAGCGGCTGTCGATCGGCTTCTACGATCGCACGCCGGTGGGGAGGCTCGTGACGCGCGTGACGTCGGACGTCGAGTCGCTCAACGAGCTGTTCACCGCTGGCGTCGTGGCCGGCCTCGGCGACCTGTTCACGCTGCTCGCCATCGCCGGCCTGATGATCGCGACCGACTGGCGGCTCGCCCTCGCGGCGTTCGCCGTCATCCCCCTCGTGTATCTCACGTCGCACGTCTTCCAGAAGCGCGTGCGCGTCACCTATCGGGAGATTCGGGCGCGGCTTGCCCGGATCAACTCCTATCTCCAGGAGCGGATCACCGGCATCCGCGTCGTCCAGCTGTTCGGCCGGGAGGCGGGCGAGGAGCAGCGGTTTGGCGCGCTCAACACGGCGCACCTCGACGTGAACCTGCGTTCGATCACGATCTACGCGCTCTACTTCCCGGCGATCGAGTTTCTCACCTCGGTCGCGTTGGCGATCCTGCTCGTGGCCGGCGCACACCGCGTGGGCGCCGGCTCGCTCACGGTGGGGGTGGTCGCGGCGTTTCTCCAGCTACTGCGCCGCTTCTATCAGCCACTCCAGGACCTGGCCGACAAGTTCAACACGCTGCAGCAGGCGATGGCGGCATCCGAGCGGATCTTCCAGCTGCTCGACACCGAGCACGTGGAGGTGCCCGTCTCCCTGGCCCACGCGCCGGCCAGCCTGGCCGAGCGAGCCGCGCCCGTGACGATCGCGTTCGAGGACGTCTGGTTCCACTACGGCGATGATGCGACCGAGAGCGACGCGTGGGTGCTGCGCGGCGTGAGCTTCACGGTACGCCCAGGCGAGACCGTCGCGCTCGTGGGGCACACGGGGGCGGGGAAGACGACGATCGTGAACCTGCTGCTGCGATTCTACCAGCCGCAGCGGGGACGGATCACGGCGAACGGCACCGACATCCGCGAGCTGGAGCTCGACGCCTGGCGCCGGCTGATCGGCTACGTGCAGCAGGACATCTTCCTGTTCGCGGCGGACGTGCGCACGAATCTGCGGCTGGACGCCCCGCTCGACGACAGCGGTGTGATGGCCGCCGCCGCGCGCGTGGGCGCCGACCGCGTGATCGATCGGCTGCCGTCGCGCCTCGATCAGGTGCTTGGCGAGCGCGGTGCGAGCGTGAGTGTGGGAGAGCGGCAGCTGCTGTCATTCGCCCGAGCGATCGCCGCCGACCCGGCCGTGCTGGTGCTCGACGAGGCGACGAGCGCCGTGGACAGCGAGGCGGAGGCGGAGATCCAGCGTGGGCTCTCCGCGCTGATGCGCGGGCGGACGACGATCGCGATCGCCCACCGCCTGAGCACCATCGTGGACGCCAACGAGATTCTCGTCCTGCACCATGGCGAGGTCCGCGAGCGGGGAACGCACGCGCAGCTGCGACGCGCTCGGGGCCTTTACGAGCGTCTCTACCGGCTCCAGGCCGGTGAAGCGGAGAGCCCCGGCCGGACCTCTGCCGCGCTTGCCAGCGTTCCGGGCGTCGCGTAGCTTCCGCCCACCTCGGGCCTCGGGCGTGCCGGTGCACGGGTGGATCACGTCATTCCGTCCCCGTCGCTCGCGCTTCGTCTCATGCCCGTCCTCCAGCTCGACGACCAGCAGTTTCCGCTCATGACGGGCGCGACGCGCATCGGCATCGGCGCGGACGCGGACGTCTCCCTGCCTGCCGGGGCGGAGGAGGGAGTGCACGCCGTCGTCGCAACGGACAGCGGCGCAGGGTTCGCCATCAGCCGGGCGACGAGCGGCGCCGTCGTTCGCGTGAACGGCGTCTGCCTCGGTGCCGAGCCGGTGCCGTTGATGCACGGCGACAAGATAGAGCTCGCCGGTCTGGAGCTCCGCTTCGCGGACGACACCAAGGGCGGCGTCACGCAGTACGTCAACGCCAGTGAGATCGCGGCGATGGCGGGACTGAAGCGCGGCGTGGCGGCGCGGCCCACCATCGCCTCCGGTGGCCGGCTCGTCTCGCTGGTCGATGGCAAGGAGTACACGATCCCTTCGTCAGGGGTGGTCTTCGGCCGCGACGCGGGGGCGGATGTCGTGGTAGGGCAGGGTGAGGTCTCCCGCCGCCATGCCGAGATCGCGCCAGACGAGCAGGGGTACATGGTGCGCGACACGAGCGCCAATGGCGTGTTCGTGAATGGCACGCGCGTCCAGGGCTCCCATCGCCTCGCCCGCGCCGACGTGATCCGGATCGGCAGCGAGGAGTTCCGCTTCTATGCGGACGTTGCGCCGCTGTCGCGACCGGTCCGACCGGATCCCGTCGTGCTCGAGCCGGCCCCTCCCGAACTGGCCCCTCCCGAACTGGCCGCTCCCGTGCCGGCCGCTCCCGTGTCAGCCCCGGTGCTCGCGACGCTCGTGCCGCGAGGAAGGGGCACCTCGCTCGGGGGGTCGCACCAGCTGCGCACTCCGCTTGCCCAGGTAGGTCGCGGAGCGCACAATGGCGTGCGGCTCGACGACTCCAGTGTGAGCGAGTCGCACGCCACTCTACAGCAGCGCGATGACGCGTGGTACGTTGTGGACATGGGCTCGACCAACGGCACGTTCGTCGAGGACGCCCGAGTGCAGGGCGAGCGGCGTCTCCATGGATCGTCGAGCCTGCGCTTCGGCGAGGTGACGATGCAGTTCGAACCCGCCGTGGTCACCGCGCAGGGTGGGTCGACGGATGGAATTCAGGCGGTTGAGATGGTCGTCCGGCCAAGCTCGGCGGACACGGTAGTCGGGCGCGGTCCTAGCGCTCAGCGGGACGGTGTGCGAGGATGGGTCTGGGCGGCGCTCGCTGCCGCGGCAGGCGCGGCGTACTACGCATTCAAGGGGCGCGCGTGAGGATTCAGCACGCAGCACGAACGGACGTCGGCATGGTCCGATCCGGGAACGAGGACAATTTCACCGTCGACGTCTCCGAGTCGCGCGGGATCTTCATCGTCGCCGACGGGATGGGCGGTCACGCCGCCGGCGAGGTCGCGAGCGAGATGGCCGTGCAGATCGTGCTGCGCGAGCTCGCGCCGATCTCGGAGCTGGACAGCGAGGATGTGGTGCAGCTGGTCGCCAGCACGCTGAAGCTGGCGAACCGCGCCATCCACGACCGGACGACCACCGAGGTGGACAAGCAGGGGATGGGGACCACCGTCTCCGCGCTCCTGATCTCGGGGTCGCGCTACCTCATCGGTCAGGTCGGCGACTCCCGCATCTACCTCATGCGCGACGGCAGCCTCTCGCAGCTGACGAAGGACCACTCCTACGTGCAGGAGCAGGTCGATGCCGGCTTCCTCACGCCTGAGCAGGCGCGCTACCACCCCTACAGCAACGTGATCACCCGTTGCGTCGGCGCGAGTCCGGAGGTCGAGCCGGACATCTACCGCGGCGAGGTGCGTCCGGGAGACCTCTACCTGGTCGCCAGCGACGGCCTCACAGGTATGGTGGACGACCGGCGTCTCGGGCAGCTCCTCGGCTCCCGCGCGGAGCCCGATCGCAAGGTTCAGGCGCTCATCTCCGAGGCGAACGGCCGCGGTGGGCTGGACAACATCACGGCGATCATCGTCCAGGTGCTGCAGACCGCGCCTGCTGGGGACGACCCCAACCGCACGGCGGAGATGCGCCCCGTTGGCTGAGGAGACGGTCGCCTCCGTCGCACAGCTCTACCTCGGCAACATCCTCTATGCGCTCGAGCTGGCGGCGATGAGCCTCGAAGCGCAGGGAAAGCCGGACGATGCCGCCTACTATCGGGGGCTGGGGCGCAAGCTCGCCGAGGCCCATGGACGCGAGAAGAGCGCGGCTAGCGACGCCCGCTAGTTCGTGAGCAGTGGCCCGCCGTCGTCGAGCCGAACCTGAACCTCGGCTGCCGGAAGCATCGCCAGGCGGACGACCGAGTCGCGTCTCAGCTCGAGCCGGCGGCAGGCGAACACGCGCAGCCAGCGCGCACTCCCGTACAGCTCTTCCGACAGCTTCGGCAGATTGATCGCTCCCTCCCAGCCTTCGGCGGTGAGTCGGCGCACCGAACCGTTCCGACGCACGACGGGAATGTCGAGCCCGAGCATCTGCGTCTTCGCGGGGTAGTCGAGGAGCAGCTCGCCCGGCGCGAGCCCCACCTCGCCCGCCAGTCGGTCCTCGACGGCGACGGCAAGGGCGCGATCGTCGGCGATCCATTC
>JAYUTY010000185.1:0-15934 GCA_043754875.1 Gemmatimonadota bacterium | reverse complement strand
GCGACCGAGCCGGATTGAACGATCCACCCGTGAGCGGACCAGTGACGAGCGCGCCCGCTGCGATCGTGATGCCGAGTGCGAATGGGGCGACGGCCGGCGGCGTGCGCTCATCGGTCGCGACGGCCATGATGACGAAGCCGAGGACACCGGTGTAGCCCATCTCCACGACGAAGCTCTGCGCGATCGGCAGCATCGGCACAGTGGCCGCGTAGCCGTTCTCGCTTCCGCGCAGCCAGCCGAGTAGCGCCGCAACGGCGAAGCGCGGTGAGCGTGCCCGACGGCGGGGTGCTAGCGGTGCGCGTCGGCATTCGATGCGCTCCGGGAGCGGGGAGACGCTGTCGTGCGCGGGGCTGCGTCGGTGCGCGGTGCTGTCACGCGAACCTCGTCGAGGAGAGGGTGGCGGGGGAAGATGAGTGGGGAGAGGGGGGATGTCGAGATCTCTGGGAGGGCGCGAGATGCCGAACGGCGCGAACTGCGTAAGGGCGCCTGATGCCGAACGGCGCGTACTGGCATAGTACGCGTACTGCCGAACTACGCGTACTTCCGAACTGCGCGTGATGCCGAATGGCGGAAGGTGCGGAGGGTGCGGAGGTCTCGCGTGGGCGGCGTGATCACGCCCGGTAGAGCGTGATCACGGTGTCCTCGAACGTACGCTGCACGTCGCCCGACGGCAGCTCGTGCCCCCGCATGTGCTCGATGACCAGCACGCGCGCAAACTTCGTCGTGAACCAGTTGTCGACCACCCGGTTCAGCATCTTGGAGCCATAGGGCGGATCGGCGAACGCGACCTCGTAGCTGTCTGCCGGGAGAGCGGCGACGAAGGGCAGCGCGTCGCGCTTGAACACCCGCGTCCGCTTCAGGAGTCGCAGGGTGGCGATATTCGCACGAAGAGCGTGCAGACTGTCCGGCCGGATCTCGAGAAAGTCGGCCGTCTCCGCGCCGCGAGAGATCGCCTCCAACCCCAGGGCGCCGGTGCCGGCGAACAGGTCGAGCACGCGCGCCTTCTGCAGGTCGGGCTTCAACAGATCGAGCATCGCCGCCCGCACGCGCTCGGCCGTCGGCCGCACTCGCTTGTCCTGCGGCGACGTGAGGTCCCGACCAGCAAACTTCCCCCCGACGATCCTCATAGCCCGACCTGCCCACGCTTTCGCATCCGCATTCCTCCCCGAGAACACCGGTCCAACTGCCGGCACGATGGTGGGAATATACCCGTGCCACTCCGGTGCCATTCACCCGCCGCGCCCACCCGCATCTGGCGCCCTCCCGCATCTGCCGCCGTTCGGCACCACGCGTAGTTCGGCATCTGGCGTAGTTCGGCATCTGGCGTAGTTCGGCACCACGCGCCGTTTGGCCGTTAGCGCCGTCTGGCCGTTAGCGCCGTCTGGCCGTTAGCGCCGTCTGGCCGTTAGCGCAGTCCGGCACCTCGCGCCGTTCAATCAGTTCGCCCCTCTCAACTCACTCTCGCCCAAATCCTGCATCTCCCCTCACATTCACTCCCCCGACTAGAGAACTCAACGAATGTCGTCCCACTCCGAGATCATCGACGCGCGCGACGAGGTGCTCCGCACCCGCGCCCACATCTCCGACACGATCGCGGAGGTCAGGGGCCTCGGCACTGGCGCGGTAAACTCCGTGAAGCGACGGCTCGACGTGGCCGAGGGGGTGCGCAGCCATCCATGGTGGGCGCTCGCCGCTGCGGTCGCCGCGGGAGTGCTCGTCGGCCGGTCCGACGCGGACGCCCAGGCGGCGGCGCTCGCGAAGCGAAAGGCGGGCGAGCTCGCGAGCGCCGGCGCGCAGAGCGCGCGTGAGGGGGTCCGCCAGGGACTGCACTCCGCGCGGCAGGCCCCGAGCCGCACGCGAAGCGCTGCGGTGGACGCCCTCGACTCGCTGGCCGCGCGGCTCGCGCTGTCGCTCATCGAACGGCTGCGCGAACCAGAGTCTCCGGCGCCGCGGCTGACTTCTCCAGTTGCCGTCGGGACAGCCGGGCGAGCGGGAGCCGATCGTCCTCACGGCTGGGCACCGGATCGCGGGCTCGCTCCGGTGCGCGAGATGGGTGCTATCGCGAGCACCACACCGGCACGCGAAGGGGATGAGCCAAGGGTCTGACGGGCGAGCCCGGCGCTCGCGCCAAGAGCCAGTTCGGGATCGCCACCCGTTGCGGAGAACGTGGTGGTCGGCGTTATAGTATCGGTATGACCTCGGCGCACCAGCCACACGTCCACTCGGCGCACAACGGTCATGGCCACGAAGGTCATGACCATGGCCATCCCCACGGCATCGGCGGACACCACCATCACGTGCCGGCGAGCTTCGATCGCGCGTTCGCGGTCGGGGTGGCGCTCAACAGCGCGTTCGTCGTGGCCGAGCTGGTGTATGGCATCCGTGCCCACTCGCTCGCCCTCACCGCGGACGCCGGCCACAACCTCGGCGACGTCCTCGGCCTGTTGCTCGCCTGGGCCGGTTCGATCCTCGCACGACGGGAGCCCACCGCGCGTCGCACCTACGGAATGCGCCGCTTCTCCATCCTCGCGGCGCTGGCGAACGCCGGGCTCCTGCTCGTCGCGGTCGGCGCGATCACCGTGGAAGCGATCACTCGGCTGCGCGATCCTGCGCCAGTCGGCTCGGGAACGGTGATGATCGTCGCCGCAGTCGGGATAGTGATCAACGTCGGCACCGCGCTCGGCTTCATGCGCGGCCGACACGACGACCTCAACATTCGCGGCGCCTTCCTCCACATGATGGGCGACGCGGCCGCCTCGGCTGGGGTGGTGCTTGCTGGTTTCCTGATCGCCGTGACCGGATGGCTGTGGATCGATCCGGTGACGAGTCTCGTGCTGGTCGCCCTGATCGCGTGGGGAACGTGGGGACTGGCGAAGGACTCGCTCAACCTGGCGCTCGACGCCGTCCCTCGCGGCATCGATCCGGTCGCCGTCGAGCGCGCGCTCGCACGGCTCGACGGAGTGGTGGAGGTGCACGACCTGCACATCTGGGGGGTCAGCACGACGGACATCGCGCTCACTGCGCACCTCGTGCGTCCGTGCGGCGGCGGCGAGGACTCCGTGATCGCTGCGGCGACACAGCTTCTGCGCAGCCAGTTCTCCATCGGCCACGCAACGCTGCAGCTGGAGCGCGGGCTCGCCGTTCACCCCTGCGGCCAGGCCGCGCCCGGGACGCTGTAGTCGACTGGCGGGATGATCGCCCGAGCTCTACGAGGGGCGCCCTCGTTATCGCCCGGATGTAGTCCGCCACGCGCCTTGGCTTGCCGCCGCACCTCGGCTTCTCACGGAGCTTCTGCCTGCCGCACGCCTCCACTGCCTGACCTGTCTCCCGCGATGAAGGGAGGCTCGACTGCTACTGTGCGCCGCAACGTCGGCACAATCCCGACTTGTTTAGTCGGGATTCCGCATTAAGCTAGTCAGCATCATCGCCGGCGTCGCCTGTGGCCGGCAGCACCTGCTCCCCGCCCGCCTCCGTATGCACCGCCATCATCGTCTCATCCTGTCGCTCGTTGCTTCCCTGGCCGCCGTCGCCCTGGGTTCGGCAAACGCGCAGGATTCATCAAGTCGTCCGCCCGTGCGTGACACCGCCATCCATGCCCTCGCCCGGGTTCGCGTGACCGCCCGGTCCGCGCCGAGAACGATCGGCTCCCTCCCGGACGTGTTCGGGCCGCTCGTGCTCACGGGCAAGAAGTCCGAGGTGATCCTGGTGGACAGCATGGGTGCGAACGCGGCGCAGAACGTCGCGCGACAGGTCCTCGGCCGCGTGCCTGGCCTCGTCGTAGCGGAGACGGAGGGCGCCGGCTTTCCGTCCAACGGCATCGCCGTCCGCGGGTTGAATCCCACGCAGTCGATCGAGATGAACGTGCGACAGAACGGTGTAGGGATCGCCGCCGACCCCTACGGCTATCCAGAAACCTACTACCTTCCACCGCTGGAATCCGTCGAGCGCATCGAGATCATCCGCGGTGCCAGTGGGCTGCAGTTCGGTCCTCAGTTTGGCGGCATGGTGAACTACGTCATGCGTCGTGGCGACGCGACGCGCCCCTTCGCGGCCACGTTGCAGCAGACGGGGGGCAGCTTCGGCCTGAGCAACACCTTTGGCTCAGTCAGCGGCGGACGGGGCGGTGTGCAGTGGTTCGGGGCGGTCCAGCGCAAGGCGCAGGACGGCTGGCGCCCGAACTCCGACTACCGGCAGACCACGAGCTACGCTGCCCTGACCGCCGCGCTCAGCCCGACTCTCTCGGCCACGCTCGACTACTCGGCGCTGCGCAACACGATTCACATGCCCGGCGGCCTCTCCGACGCGCAGTACGAGGCGGGTGCGAAGCAGTCATTCCGCGGGCGCAACTGGCTCACCTCGCCGTGGAACGTCACAACCGCCACCCTCGCGTGGGCACCGAGCCGCGCCACTCGCGTCGAGAGCGTCACATCATATCTGAGCAGCGCGCGAGCGCTCGTCTGGCGGAACGAGGACGGCGGGCCGGGTGCGCTTGACACCCCCGACCCGGCGACCGGCGCGTTCGTCAACCGCGAGGTGGAGGACGAGCGATTCCGCAACGTGACCGAGGAGCTGCGCGCGCGGACGTCGTATTCGCTCTTCGGCCTGTCCTCGACGATGGCCACGGGTGCGCGCTGGTTCGAAGGCCGGATGCATCGGCAGGGCGGCGGCGAGGGCACGACGGGGTCGGGCTTCGACCTCTCTCTCGAGCCGGGCGCGCTGTACGAGTACGACATCCGTTTCACGACGCGCAATCTGGCCGGGTGGATCGAGAACTCCGTCCGCTTGGGCGACCGACTTTCCGTTGCACCGGGCCTGCGCCTCGAGTATCTGCGCTCCACCGCCGTTGGCTACACTGACACCGCGTTTGCCCCGCAGGCGAAGTCGCGCACCGTTCCCCTGCTCGCCCTCGGGGCGAGCTGGATCGCGAGCGCGTCCACGTCGCTCTATGCGAATGTGTCGCAAGCGTACCGCCCGCTCGACTACAGCTCGCTCACGCCCATTGGCAGCGTCTCGCGCATCGATCCCACGCTGCGCGACGCGCACGGCACCAGCGCCGACTTTGGTTGGCGCGGGTCGGCCGCGGACGAGCGCGTGCGCTTCGATGTGGGCGTGTTCCACCTGAACTACGACGATCGGGTGGGACTCCGCACCCGCACGGCAGCGAGTGGCGCGACCTTCACGGAGCGCACCAACGTTGCGCGCAGCGTGCACCAGGGGCTGGAAAGCTACGTCGAGGTGACTCCCGTGGTCGCGTCGAGCGGGCCGGTCACGGCCACCATCTTCAACTCGCTCGCGCTGACGGATGCGCACTACACCGCGGGCGACGTCGCCGGCAATCGCGTCGAGTACGCGCCGAAGGTCGTCGAGCGGGTGGGGCTCACGCTCGCGCGTAGCCGAGTGTCAGGCACCTTCCTCCTGAGCCACACCAGCAGCTCGTTCGGGGACGCCGACAATACCGTGCGGAGCGACGACGCGGTCGTCGGTCTCATCCCGGCGTATACCGTGCTCGACCTGTCCGGCACGATCGGGCTCGCGCGAGGATGGCGGATCCAGGCAGGCGTGAACAATCTCGCTGACCGTCGCTACTTCACGCGTCGCACGGATGAGTACCCGGGACCAGGCATCCTGCCTTCCCTCGGGCGCAGCGTCTACCTGACGCTGCGAGCCGCGCCATAAACGGAGGCGTCGCTCGTCGAAGCTTCCTCATCCTCGAGATATTCGAATACACTATCAGGCTCTCCGCACCGCGTACTCGTTTCATTTTCCGGGAGACGATCTCATGGGGTTTGACCAGTACCACGAGCCGCCGGACGAGCTGTCCAGCGCTACCCGCACCTTCGCGCGCATGATCACGTCGCTCACGGAGGAAGCCGAGGCGATCGGATGGTACGAGCAACGCATCTCTGTCGAGAAGGACCGGGACGCGAAGGCGATCATGCGGAGCGCCCAGCAGGAGGAGATGAAGCACTTCGGGATGGACCTCGAATTTCTCCTGCGCAAGAAGCCCCTGTGGCGCGAGATCCTTCAGGGCATTCTCTTCACGAC
Organism: Gemmatimonadota bacterium; assembly: GCA_043754875.1. Classification (GTDB taxonomy): domain Bacteria; phylum Gemmatimonadota; class Gemmatimonadetes; order Gemmatimonadales; family Gemmatimonadaceae; genus AG11. The sequence goes on along the minus strand of JAYUTY010000185.1, from coordinate 9,889 downwards.
GGGTGACATCGTGGAGCACGGAGACGACGCGGAGGAGGCCGCGGAGTAGCGCACGTGCATTCCGCGACTCACCCCTCGTTGTCGAGCACCTCGCGCACGAGCCGGCCCAGCTCGTCCAGCGCGAACGGCTTCTGGAGAAACGGCACGTCGGCGGCCACGATGCCGCGGCGTACCACCTCGTCGTCCGTGTAGCCGGACATGTAGATCGCGCGAATGCCGGACCGCTTCTCCCGGAGCTGGCGCACCACCTCGGCGCCTCCGATGCCCGGCATGACGGCGTCCGTGAGCACCAGATGGATCGGCGCGTCGTAGGCGAGCGCGATCGATCGCGCCTCCTCACCACTGCGAGCCTCGAGCACGTTGTAGCCCTGCCGCTGGAGCACGCGGCGAGCAATGAGGCGCACCGCCGGCTCGTCCTCCACGATCAGTACCGTCTCCTTGCCACGCGCGACTGCCGCCTCCGCCACGCGAAGCTGGGCCGGTGCGTCCTCCGCCTGCACCCGCGGGAAGTACATCTCGAACGTCGTGCCCTTCCCCAGGTCGGTCTGGACCCAGATGTAGCCGGCGGACTGCTTCACGATTCCGTAGACGGTCGCCAGGCCCAGCCCGGTCCCCTTGCCAGTCTCCTTCGTGGTGAAGAAAGGCTCGAACAGCTGGCCTCTCGTGGCCTCGTCCATCCCGGTGCCGGTGTCGTGCACGGCGAGGCGGACGTACTCTCCCGCGGGCATCGGTCGCGCCGGGTCCGGTTCGCCCCCGACCGCGACGTTCCGCGTTTCCATCGTGATCGTGCCACCAGCGGGCATTGCGTCACGTGCGTTCACGGCGAGGTTGATCAGCACCTGTTCGAGCTGCCCCGCATCGGCGAGCACGTGGCCGAGCTCGTCGCTCAGCGCTGTCTCTACCTGGATGTGCTCCCCGATCAGCCGCAGGAGCATCTTCTGCACGCCGCGCACGGTGTCGTTGAGCTCGAGCACGGCCGGCCGCAGGATCTGCTTGCGGCTGAAGGCGAGGAGCTGCCGGGTAAGGCTGCCCGCGCGCGTCGCCGCACCCTGGATTGCCTCGACGTCCTCACGCCGCGCGTCAAGCGGATCCAGCGCATCGAGCAGAAACGAGCTGTGCGCACCGATCACCGTGAGCAGGTTGTTGAAGTCGTGCGCCACCCCGCCGGCGAGGCGCCCCACTGCATCCATCTTCTGTGCCTGGCGCAGTCGCAGCTCCAGCTCCTCACGCTCCGTCACGTCCACTGCGTGCAGCAGCACGCGGTCCGGCGGCTGCGGACCGATCGTGAGCTGGAAGGTGCGCTGCCCCTGTCCGGGGCCCGCGTCGTAGCGCGTCTCGCGCCGGATCACGACCCCTTCGCGCAGGCACCGCGAGCAATCCGCGTCGACGTCGAGGTGTGTCGGAAAGATCTCGGAGCCACGTGCGCCGACAGCCGCGCGTCCACCGCCGCCGAAGATTGACTGCGCCGCCTCGTTGAAGTCGACGAGCACGAAATCGCCATCACCCGTCGACTCCCACAGGAAGGTGGGAACGGGCAGCTTGGCAAACTGGTTGCGCAGCCGTTGCTCGCTCTGCATCAGCTCGTTCGCCGTCACTACCTGCGGCGTGACGTCCACACCGAGCACGATGATGCCATCTGAGCTGCCATCAGCCTCGACGAGCGGCTGGAACACCATGTCCACATACCGATGTTCCGGCGCCTCTCCGGCCGTGCGCTGAACATGGGCCGGCACGCGACGCCCGATGAAGGGGCGACCGGTCGTGCGCACACCGAGCAGTTGATGCAGGATCGTGTCGGTGGCCATCTCGGGCACCGCGTCGGCCAGCGCCCGTCCGATCACGTCGCGGTGCCCGATCAGCTCCTGATATGCCGGGTTGATCCGCTCATAGACGTAGTTCGGCCCGCGCAGGATGGCCACGAATGCGGGCGCCTGCTCGAAGACCGCGGCCAGCCGCTCGCGCTCCGTCGCGATCGATGTGACCAGGCGCTCGCGCTCCAGCATCGAGGCCTGGAGCTCGGTGACGTCCACGTTGATGGCGACGCCACCCGTCACGTTGCCATCGACGTCGTGAATCGGCGCGGCCGAGACGAGAATGTGCCCCCGCGTGCCATCGAGGCGGCCGATGTCGACTGCTTCCTCATACACGGTCTCGCCCGAGAGGATCGCCCGGGCGAGTGGACGGCGGTCCAGCGGGATGAGCGTGCCGTCGTTGGTGCGCCAGCCGCGCAATTCGTCGAAGCGCTCCAGATCGAACTGGGGCGCGAACCGCCAGATTCGTGCGACGGCGGGATTCACGTGCGTCACGCATGCGTTCGCGTCGGCGAGCCAGACGCCTACCGGGATTGCCTCGAGCGTTGCGGCGAGGCGCCGCCGATCGAGGTCGGCCTCCGCCAGCGCCTCCGCCATCGCGCGCTCAGCCTCGCACCGTGTCGTCACGTCGCGCGCGTTCATCACGATGCCACGCACGGCGGGGGAATGGAGCAGATTCTGCCCGCCGCCCTCGCACCAGCGCCAACTCCCATTCGCGTGCCGCATGCGCACCGTCATCTCGGCATTGGCGTCGGGGCCGCCGGTTGCAATCGCGGCGTACGTACGAAGCATCGTCTCCCTGTCGTCGGGATGGACGAGATCTTCCGGGTACGTGCCCAGAAGCGAGTGGGAGGAGTAGCCGAGGATGCGCTCGACCGACGGGCTGAGGTAGAGGAACTGCCCGTGCTCGTCGAGGATCGCCACGAGATCACCGGTGCGGGCGATGAGCGAGCGGAAGAGCATCTGCTGCATCTCGGCATCGTGCCGCGTGCGCGCCTGCTGGCTTCGGGCCGTGTGCTCGGCGTCTCTCGCCTGCCGTTCTGCCGTGCGGTTCTGGTGCGTGACGACGACCGCGATTGCGGTCCCACGTGTCACGCGGCGCGCGCTCAGGACGAACCAGCGCTTTTCGGTGGGCGAGTGACACGGATACTCGATGGCAATGTCGTCACTTTCGCCCGCGAGCAGGCTGCGCAGGCCGGCAGCAACCATCTGGGCCGTCTCTTCCCCCTCGCCTCGGACGGCATCGCACACATCGAGGTAGCTCGTGCCGATCATCGGCGTGTGCTGCGGCGCACCGCTTGCTTCCCCGAACTGCTCCCAGGCGCGGTTCACCGCGACGATAACGCCGGTATCGTCGAGTATCGCGATGTTCTCGGCCAGCGCATCGAGCGCTTCGTGCAGGATGGCGTGGGAGGCGGCGTCGGCGACGCGTGCTGCCTCGTGGCGCTTGAGGCGGACGAGCGCTCGGACGGTCGCACGAAGCTCGCCGGGATCGAACGGATGCGTGAGGTAGGCGTCAGCACCGGACTCGAGCCCGTGGATGCGGCTCGTGACGCTCGTCGCTTCGGCGGAGAGATGAAGCACGGGGAGCATGCCGCCCGCAATCGACTTCAGGCGGCGACAGACCTCGACACCGTCCATGTCGGGAAGACGGACGTCGAGCACCACGGCGTCCACGAGATGCTGCCTCGCGGCCTCGATCGCCTCGGCGCCCGAGGCTGCCTCGATGACCGTGTGACCAGCTGCGCGCAGCACGCGAGCGACGGCACAGCGCTGGGCCTCCGTGTCGTCGACGACGAGCACGGTTCCGACGCCCGGTTCGAGGCGAGGCGTGGCGTGGAGGGTTGGGAGCGTGTGTTCGAGCATCTGGGGCGCCGACGGCGTTGAATGCGAGGTCGGCGGACGGGTAGCTCTCCGTGCTGGCGCCGGAGCCGTGTGCGCATCGCACCGGCCTCCTTAGACGACGATGACGCCCCGGCCAAGGTATCGAGCTGGTTTTCGCGCAGTTCAGCGGCGGAAAATCGATCACGGTCGCTTACCGCCGTGGTGGGCGCGCGATAGCTTCGCGCAGGTCAGTACGCGCGAGCCGAGTTCAGCCAGCCGAGCATGACGAGAACGAGAGAGACGACGATCGCGGCAGTGATCCTGACCCTGACCCTGTCCGCCGGAGCAGGGTGCAGAAGCACGGCGCCCGTGGCGACCACCGTGCCGACAGCGCCTGCCGCGCCGAGGGTGACTGCTGCTTCCCCTCCTTCGGCCGCTTCGGCTGGTACGACTGCGACAGCCCCGGCCACCGCCACGTCTATACGCGCCCGGGTCGGCTACTCGGCGGCCGACGTCGCATTCATGCAGGGGATGATGGGGCACCACGCGCAGGCGCTGGTGATGACCGCACTCGTGCCGACGCGGAGCCACCGCGACGATGTCCGATTGGTCGCCGAACGCATCGAGCTCTCGCAACGCGACGAGATCGCGATGATGACCCGATGGCTGGAGTCGCGCCGCGAGTCCGTGCCTCCGACAGGTGGGCAGCACGACCATGCGGCGATGGCCGGCATGCCGACGGGCACTTCCGGTGGCGCGGCAGAGGCGCCCGGCATGCTGATGCCGGGGATGCTCACCCCTCCCGAGCTCGCGCAACTGGCGGCAGCTTCAGGGCGAGCGTTCGACCAGCTCTTCCTGACTTTCATGATCCGCCACCACGAAGGCGCGATCGTGATGGTCGCCCGCCTGTTCGCCACCAATGGAGCCGCACAGGACCCGGAGATCTATCGCTTCGCCTCGGACGTGGATGCGGATCAGCGTTCCGAGATCGCACGGATGCGGACTCTTCTCCGCTGATTCTTGCGCCACTCAGACGCCATCATGCATGCATGCAAAAGACAGAAGTTCACCCCCACCAGAGACTCCTTCATGATCAGTTCGTTCCGGACACATCGGATAGCCCATCTGGGAACACCACTCTTCGTTGGCGCCACGATCCTGCTCGCCCCGATCGCGCATGCCCAGGCGCCCGCCGCCGCCGCTCGGACCGCCACTGCCACCGATCCACGCATCGGACTGCGCACCGGTTGGACGGACGCCGGTGTCGCCGCCAAGAACATCAAGCTGATCGGCCATCACGATCGCTCCGAGCACTTCGTCAACATGGCCCAGCCCGGCGACTTCGCCGTGGCGAACTCGGATCTCGCCTTCCGTGACAACCTGGTCTTCCAGGGCAACTTCAACGGCTTCCAGATCTGGGACGTCGCCAATCCGGCGAGCCCGCGTCTGCGCACGTCGGTCGTCTGCTCGGGTGGTCAGGGTGATCCGTCGGTCTACAGGAACCTCCTCTTCATCTCCGTGGAGGAGACGCGCGGCCGGCTGGACTGCGGCGCGCAGGGGGTGAGCGACACCGTGAGCGCGGCGCGCTTCCGCGGAGTTCGCATCTTCGACATCAGCGACGTGGACCACCCGAAGCAGGTCGCCTCGGTGCAGACCTGCCGCGGGTCGCACACGCACACGCTCGTGCCCGACCCCAAGGATCCGGCCAACGTCTACATCTACGTGTCCGGCACGGGTCCGGTGCGCTCGCCCAATGAGCTCGCCGGCTGCTCCGCCCAGGAGCCGGATCAGGATCCGAACAGCTCGCTCTTCCGGATCGACGTGATCAAGGTGCCGCTCGCCGCGCCGCAGAACGCCCGCGTCGTCGCCAGCCCGCGCATCTTCGCGGATTCCGCCTCGGGCGCGATCGCCGGCCTGTGGAAGGGTGGCAGCCACGGCCCGGAGACGCAGAGCACCAGCGTCACCAACCAGTGCCACGACATCACCGTCTACCCGGCGATCGGGCTGGCCGCCGGCGCCTGCTCGGGCAATGGCATCCTGCTCGACATCCGCGATCCGGCCAGTCCGAAGCGCGTCGCCGAGGTGAGCGATCCGAACTTCGCCTACTGGCACTCGGCCACGTTCAACAATGACGGCACCAAGGTGCTGTTCACCGACGAGTGGGGCGGCGGCACGCAGGCGCGCTGCCTGGCGACGGACAAGCCGCAGTGGGGTGCCGACGCGATCTTCGAGATCGGCAGCAACCGCGCGATGAAGCTCGCCGGCTACTACAAGCTGCCGGCGGCGCAGACGGCGGCGGAGAACTGCGTGGCCCACAATGGCTCGCTGATCCCCGTGCCGGGCCGCGACATCCTCGTTCAGGGTTGGTACCAGGGCGGATTGTCGGTCGTGGACTTCACCGACGGCGCGCACCCGGTGGAGCTCGCCTTCTTCGACCGCGGTCCGGTCGCCGACAAGATCACCCTCGGCGGCTTCTGGGCGGCGTACTGGCACAATGGCACCATCGTCGCCTCCGAGATCGCGCGAGGGCTCGACATCTTCCAGCTCACGGCGAGCGACAAGCTGTCGCAGAACGAGATCGACGCGGCCAAGCTGGTGCGCCTGGACACGCTGAACCCGCAGCTGCAGACGCGGATCGTCTGGCCGGCGCGATTCGTCGTGGCGCGCGCCTATCTCGACCAGCTGCAGCGCAACACGGCCACGAACCGCGGCTGGGCCACCCGCGTCGCCCGCGATCTCGCGACGGCCGAGCGCATGAAGGGACCGGCGCAGCGGCAGGCGCTCACCCGGTTGGCGACACGACTCGATGGTGAGGCGGCGACTGCCGCCGACTCGGCGCGCGTGCGAGCAATGACGGCCGTGGTGCGGGAGCTGGCGTCCGCTCAGCGCTGACGACTCATCCTTCTAGCAGGCGCAAGTGACGCGGGGCCGTGGCCAACGATGTCCACGGCCCCGCGTCACTTGCGTCACCTCCGTCACTTGCTCGACGCCCGGTCGCCGTCTAGCCTCAACTGCTCGGGAGGACGTGCGTCCTCCGGCACTCTTCGCGCACCGAACACCGTCTCCGTCGCTTCCCTGAGCACCTGCCAATGAGCATTTCCACCAAGCGGCGACCGGCCGCCACTGCTGCCCCCGCCGTCCCAGGTGAAGGGGTGCTCCAGGACTATCGGATCGCCTACCGGAGCCGCCAGACCAGCACGCTGGCGCGCGGCGAGGTGATGCTCGGGCGCGCGATGTTCGGCATCTTCGGGGACGGCAAGGAAGTGGCGCAGGTGGCGCTCGCCCGCGCCTTCCAGCCCGGCGACGTGCGCTCGGGCTACTATCGCGACCAGACGCTGATGTTCGCGCTTGGCCTGCTGACGACGCAGCAGTTCTTCGCGCAGCTCTATGCGCACACGGATGTGGCGGCCGAGCCCGCGTCGGCGGGGCGCGGGATGAACGCGCACTTCGGCACGCGGATGCTGGACGACGCGGGTCAGTTCAAGGCGCTGACGAGCGAGTACCAGTCGTCGGCCGACATCTCGCCCACGGGCGGGCAGATGCCGCGCCTGCTCGGTCTCGCCTACGCGTCAAAGCTCTACCGCGAGCTGGAGGATCTGCACCAGTTCACGCAGTTCTCGCGGCAGGGCAACGAGATCGCCTTCGGCACGATCGGCAATGCGTCATGCGCCGAGGGGGTGTTCTGGGAGGCGATCAATGCGGCCGGCGTGCTGCAGGTGCCGCTGCTGATGAGCGTGTGGGACGACGGCTACGGGATCTCCGTGCCGAACGAGATGCAGGTGGCGAAGGGGAGCATCTCGACGCTGCTCGAGGGGTTCCGGCGCACGGACGACGGCCGCGCCGGCTACGAGATGGCGGTGGTGCACGGCTGGGACTACGCCGCGCTCGTGGACACGTATCAACGTGTGGCGGCCACCGTACGACGCGAGCACGTGCCGGCACTCGTGCACGTCACCGAGCTCACGCAGCCGCATGGTCACTCGACATCGGGCAGCCACGAGCGGTACAAGTCGGTCGAGCGGCTGAAGTGGGAGAAGGAGAAGGACGGGCTGGTGCACTTCCGCGCGTACGTTCTGGCGCAGGGGCTCGCGACCGAGGACGAGCTGCAGGCGATGGAGACAGAGGAGAGCGCGGGAGTCCGCGCGGCGCGCGACGCGGCGTGGGACGCGTATCAGACGCCGATCACCGCCGAGCGTGATGAAGTGGTGGCGATGCTGGAGGCGATCGGCACGCCGGTGGAGAGCATGCGCGCCGATCTCGCGCGGCGCCGCGATCCGCTGCGGCGCGACATCGCCGCGGCGGTGCACCAGGCGATCGTCGCGCTGCGTGATACGCCGGGCGCATCGGCGCCGCTGCTCGCGTGGAAGCGTGCGCAGGACACGATCATGGAGGACCGCTACCACACGGAGCTGTACTCCGAGGGGAGCGAGGCCGCGCTCAAGGTGCCGGTTGTGCCCGCGGAGTTCGGCGACGGCGCGCTGGAGGTGGAAGGCTACAAGGTGCTCAACGCGTGCTTCGACGCCGCACTCGCGCGCGACCCGCGCGTGATCGCGTTTGGCGAGGACGTGGGCAAGCTGGGCGACGTGAACCAGGGGTTCGTGGACCTCCAGGTGAAGTACGGCGAGCTGCGCGTCGGCGACGCGGGCATTCGCGAGGCGACGATCATCGGCCAGGCGATCGGGATGGCGATGCGCGGGCTGCGGCCGATCGCGGAGGTGCAGTACCTCGACTACCTGCTCTACGCGCTGCAGATCATGTCGGACGATCTCGCGACGCTGCGCTACCGCACCAAGGGCGGGCAGAAGGCGCCGGTGATCGTGCGCACGCGTGGCCACCGGCTGGTGGGAGTGTGGCACTCCGGCTCGCCGATGGGGATGATGGTGCACGCGCTGCGCGGGATGTACGTGCTGGTGCCGCGCGACATGACGCGCGCGGCCGGCTTCTACAACACGCTGCTCCAGGGAGACGATCCGGCGATCGTCGTGGAAGTGCTCAACGGCTATCGCCTCAAGGAGAAGCTGCCCTCCAACATCGACACCTTCACGCTGCCGCTCGGTGTGCCCGAGATCATCCGCGAGGGCCGCGACGTGACGGTGGTGACGTACGGGGCATGCTGCCCGATTGCGGTCGAGGCGGCGCGGCTGATCGAACAGAGCACGGGGGCAAGCGTCGAGGTGATCGACGTGCAGACACTGCTCCCGTTCGACGTGAACGGCTCGATCGTGGAGTCGCTCAAGCGGACGAACAAGGTGCTCTTCCTGGACGAGGACGTGCCGGGAGGCGCGAGCGCGTACATGATGCAGGAAGTACTGGAGAAGCAGGGCGGCTTCTACTGGCTCGACGCGGCACCGCGCACTCTGACGGCGGCGGCGCACCGGACCGCGTATGGGCGCGACGGCGACTACTGGTCCAAGCCGAGTGTGGAGACGGTGTACGACGCGCTGTACGAGCTGCTGCGGGAGACGGCGCCGGCGGAGTATCCGGAGCTGGGAGTGTAGACGATACGAAGGGGGCGGGCACGGTGCCCGCCCCCTTCGCCGTAGTGGCGCAACGTGGCGCTAAAACGCCGCCGTGAGCCGCAGCTGCAGCGAGCGACCCGGCAGGTTGTAGCCGCGCTTCTCGTAGTAGTTCTCGTCGGTGAGGTTGACGACCGCCAGGTCGGCACGCACGCGCTCCGTCAGGCGCACGCCGCCGGTGGCATCGAGCACCAGGAATGGCGGATACTCCACGTCGGCGACGACCGAGAAGTCGCTGAAGTCGTTGTCGATGCGGCGGCCAACGTATCGCGCGCCCAACCGGCCGCGGAAGCGCTTGAAGTCGTCGTACTCGAGCGCACCAGTGACGTTCGAGCGCGCGACATTCTTGATCTGGACTTCCGATTCCGCGCCGTAGAGAATGGCGCGCGCCAGGTCGGCGGCCGTGACGCCGGTGCGCGCACCGGCGCCCGTCGTGTCCACCGAGGCCGCGCGCGCGCGCTCCACGGCGGTGAGCAGCCGCGTGTACTCGGCGGAGACGCGCAACCGGTACGGACGGTGCATCGCGGCGCCGATGTCGTAGCCTGCCGAGCTCTCGATGCCGCGCATCGCGGCGGAGCCGGCGTTGACCGACGTCTGCACGCGACTGATCTGATGCCCGTCGACCGCGGTCGGCCGGCTGCCTGCCGCGTAGCTGGCGCGCGCCGTGGTGATGCGGTCCGTCACCTGGGTGGAGAACACCGTCACGTCCGCGTCGAAGCCCGCTCCGCTCGCGCCGAC
>JAYUTY010000184.1:0-15973 GCA_043754875.1 Gemmatimonadota bacterium | reverse complement strand
TGAACTACTACCTGACCGTCTCGTCGGACAGCACGATGCCCGCGCTCCAGCTGCTCGCGTCGGCGCTCAAGGCACCGTTGTTCCGCGCGGATGAGCTGGAGCGCGAGCGCGCCGTGGTGATCGGCGAGTACGATCGGGCCGAGTCGGATCCGGGGTATGCGTTCCAGACGGCGATGGGGAAGGCGCTCTGGGGGACGGCGTGGAGCCGGAAGAATCCACTCGGGGAGCGGAAGGTCATCCTCTCCACGACGCCGGAGCAGATGCGGACCATCCAGCGCAAGTACTACGTGCCCAACAACACGGCGGTGATCGTGACGGGCGACGTGAACGCCGACTCGATCTTCGCCGCGGCGCGCCAGCTGTTCGGTCAGTGGACTCGCGCCGCGGATCCATTCACGACGGACCCGATCCCGCCTGTTCCGCCGCTGACGCGCAACATCGGACTCGTGGTGGAGCAGCCGGTGAACGCGGTCAACGTGCTGCTGCAGTGGCAGGGGCCCGGCGCGCACAGCGACGTCGCGGGGACATACGCCGCCGACGTCTTCTCCGACGTGCTCAACCAACCGGGCTCGCGCTTCCAGCGGAGGCTGGTAGACAGCGGCCTGTGGCAGGGGATCGGCGTGAACTACTACACGCTCAACCAAGTGGGACCCATCTCGATCAGCGGCGCGGTGGCGCCAGGCAAGCTCCGGGAAGCCATGGCCGCACTCGATCGCGAGCTGCTCGAGGTAGCGAAGCCGGGCTACATCACGACCGACGCCGTGGAAGGGGTGAAGCGCCAGCGCATCGTGGGGACGACCGAGAGCCTCGAGCGCGTCTCCGGCTTCGCGCACCAGCTCGGCTTCTGGTGGGCGGTGACCGGTCTCGACTACTTCTTCGGGTATGTGGACACGATGGCGAAACAGACACCGGAGGACCTCCGGCGCTACGCGACCAAGTACATCATCGGCAAGCCGCATGTCACCGGGGTGCTGCTCTCGCCCGAACTGCGACGCGAGATCAAGCTGACCGACGCCGAGCTGACACGAGGGAGCAAGTGATGTCGCCGCGCATGATCGCCGCTGCGGCGATGACTCTCCTGACGCTCGGCGCCGCCACCCGAGAGAGTGGTGCCACGGAACCTCGGGCACATGCTGCCCTCGCACGGCCGATGCTCGCAGTGCCCGAGACAGCGGTGACGACGAGCTTCGAGGTCAACGGCCTTCGCGTGATCCTGCGACGGAACAGCGCCAACGAAGTCGTCGCGGCGAATCTGTACCTGCTCGGAGGCGCGCGGCAGCTGACCCCTGCGACGGCGGGCATTGAAGCGCTGCTGCTCGCCGCGAGTGAGCGCGGCACGCGCCGCTTTCCGGGCGCCCTCGCGCGCTCGCGACCGGCGCGTCTCGGCAGCACGATCAGCATCGAGGCGAACGACGATTGGAGCGCCATCGGGCTACACTCCATCCGCGACACGTTCGACTCGACGTGGGCAGTGCTTGCCGACCGCGTGATGGCGCCGACACTCGCGCCAGCCGAAGTGGAGATCATCCGTGACCAGCTCGTGACCGGCACGCAGCAGCGCGGCACGCAGCCGGACGAGGCCGCGACGACGCTCGCGGACAGTCTTCTCTACCGCCAGCACCCGTACGCGATCGACGCGACCGGAACCGTCGCGTCGCTCAAGGCCATCACCGTCGCCCAGCTCAAGCAGTATCACGCGCAGCAGTTCGTCACGTCGCGCATGCTGCTCGTGGTGGTGGGCAACGTGGATCGGGCGCACGTGGAGCGGCTGATCAGCGGCACGATCGCCACGCTGCCTCGCGGCAGCTACAAGTGGACTCCCCCGCCGGCCATCACGACGACGGGACGCGCCCTCGCGATCGAGAATCGCCCGTTGCCCACCAACTACCTCCTCGGTTACGTGCCAGGGCCAGCGGCCACGAGCCCGGACTACACGGCGCTGCGCGTGGCGACGGCGGTGCTCTCCGGCCGGCTGTTCACAGAGGTGCGCTCGCGCCGCAACCTGAGCTACGCGGTGGAAGCGCCGTTCCTCGAGCGCGCTCAGAGTGTCGGCGGGCTGTACGTCACCACCGTGGATCCCAACCAGGTGCTGCGCCTCATGCGGCAAGAGCTGACCTCGCTGCAGGCGGATACGGTGGACCCGCTAGGGCTGAAGCGCCTGGAGCAGCAGTTCATCACCGAGTACTTCATGAAGAACGAGACGAACGCCGACCAGGCGAACGTGCTCGCGCGCGCCGAGCTCTTTCAGGGCGACTACCGCGCCGCCGACCGATTCATGGAGTCGCTTCGCCGCGTGACACCGGAGGACGTCCGCCGTGTCGCCCGGCTATACCTCAAGGACTTTCGCTTCGCCTACGTGGGAGACGCGTCGAAGCTGGACCGCACACTGCTCCAGCAGTTCTGACCGCGGATCAGCGCGGTGGCAGCCCTGCCCGCGCCGAGAGCACCTGCTGAATATCGGCCAGCGATCCCCCGACCGATCGCAGCGCAACGAGCGTGTGGTAGACGAGGTCGGCCGCCTCTTCGGCCGCACGCTCCCTGTCGCCGTCGGCACACGCAGTCACCAGCTCTGCGCTCTCCTCACCCAGCTTCTTGAGCCGCAGGTTGCGGTCACCCAGCAACCGCCGCGTGTAGCTCGGCGGAACGTTCGCCGTGGGTGAAGTCGGCTCGGCTCCTGACGCCGCCGCCGACAACTCGGCTGTACGGGCACCGATGACCGAGTCGAGTGCCGCAAGCGAGTCTGCACCCAGCGCGCGCGCGCCGAAGCACGAGACCGCGCCCGTATGGCAAGCAGGGCCGGCCGGCACGACGCGAGCGAGCACCGCATCGCCGTCGCAATCCAGGTCAAGTGACTCGACGCGTTGAACGTTGCCGCTCGTGCCGCCCTTGTGCCACAGCCCACGAGTCCGCGAGCGGTAATGCATCTCGCCGGTCGCGATGGTCCGCTCCATCGCCTCGCGATCCGCGTGCGCGACCATGAGCACCGCACCGGTGCGCGCGTCCTGCGCGACAACGGTCAGGAGGCCGGCGCCTTTCGTGAAGTCGAGCCTGTCGAGATCGAGCATGAGATCGTTGGGATCGTTGGGATCGTGTCGTGGAGTCGTGCGGTCAGCGAGCGTGTGAATCATCGAGCAACCTGCGAACATCGGTGGCGAGGGCGAAATTCGTCGCCACGGCACTGCCACCGAATGCGGTTGCCACACCAGTCCAATCGGTGAAGACGCCGCCCGCCTCCACCACGATCGGCTGCAGCGCCGCCGCGTCCCAGGGGGAGAGGACAGGATCGAGCATCGCCTCGGCGCGACCGGTCGCGACGAGCAGATAGCCGAAGCAATCGCCCCAGCTCCGGCTCACCGCCGCATTGCTGGAGACACGATCCCAACCCGCTCGCCGCTCTGGCCGCTCGCGAAAGCGCTCATCCGTGGTGAGCACGGTCGCCTGAGACAGCGTGCCGACGGTGGAGACGGCGCACCGACTTCCATTCCACCAGGCGCCGGCACCGGGCGCGGCGGCAATCATCTCGCCGATGGCTGGGAAATACGCTGCTCCTGCGAGGACGGTGTCGCCCTCGCAGAGCGCCACCAGTGCACCCCAGAGCGGCGTGCCGCGCACGAACGACTTGGTGCCGTCGATCGGGTCGATCACCCAGCGGCGTGCCGCGCCGGGCCGCTCCTCGCCGAACTCCTCCCCCAGTATGCCATCGTCGGGGAAGTAGCGGCGCACCCAGTCTCTCGCCGCCTGCTCGGCGGCACGATCGGCGATCGTCACCGGTGAGCCGTCCGCCTTCGTCTCAACCGCGAGCTGCGCCTTGTAGTAGCCGAGCGCGATGTCGCCGGTGAGTCGCGCCAACTCTGCCGCTGGTGCGATGCGAGCGTCGAGCACGGACTCGACGTCAGTCATGGCGCGCACTGTCAGCCCTCATGCCGCGCGCACCGGAAGCCCCGCCGCACGCATCGCGTCCTTGATCTCGTGCACGGTGGTCACGCCGTCGTGAAGAATCCCGGCAACGAGCGCCGCATCGGCGCCCCCCGACTGCAGCACGTCGCACACGTGCTGCGCGGTGCCCGCGCCCCCCGAGGCCACGACGGGCACGTTCACTGCCGCGGCCACGGCGCGCGTGAGCTCCACGTCGTAGCCTGACCGCGCGCCATCGCGGTCGATGCTCGTGAGCAACACCTCTCCTGCCCCGCGCCGCACGCACTCGACGGCCCAGGCGATCGGATCGAGCTCGGTGCGCTCACGGCCTCCCTTCACATACACGCGCCAGCCGTCGCCATCTCGCTGCGCATCGATGCTCGCCACGACGCACTGCGCGCCGAACCGCTGCGCCGCATCGGTGAGGATCTCGGGACGCGAGACAGCCGCCGAGTTCAAGCTCACCTTGTCGGCGCCCGCGCGCAGCACGCGGCCGACGTCTTCGGCGGAACGCACTCCGCCTCCGATGGTGAGCGGGACGAACAGCCGTTCCGCCGTGCGCCGCGCAACATCGAGCAGCGTGCCGCGCTCCTCAGCGCTCGCCGAGATGTCGAGGAAGACGATCTCGTCGGCTCCTTCCTGCTCGTAGCGCGTCGCGAGCTCCACCGGATCCCCGACGTCGCGCAGTTGCACGAACTGCGTGCCCTTCACCACGCGTCCGCCCTTCACGTCCAGACAGACGACCAGCCGCCGTGTGAGCATCTAGCGCGGCTCCTCGATGCGCAGCGCAACGCCACCCTTGGTGCTGAACACCGCCCCCGAATCGACGAACGCCTCGCGCACCGCAAAGCCGAGCGCCTTGAACGCCGCCTCGACGATGTGATGCCGGTCGGTGCCGCGGAGCACGCGCAGGTGAAGGGTGGCACGCGCATTGTCGCTGAACGAGCGCATCCAGTGGTCGTACAACCCGCTCGGCAGCGGTCCGCGATAGAACGGCCGGCCGCCCAGGTCCAGCGCGCAGTGCACGAGCGCCTCGTCCATGGGGACGGTGCGATCGCCGTAGCGTGCCGCACTCGTCGGCAGCAGCGCCGCAACCGCGGCGCCGACGCAGATCCCCACGTCCTCGATCAGATGATGCGGCAGGTCGCCGGTCGCCTGAACATTGAGATCGAGCCCGCTGTAGCGCGCGAACGCCACGAGCATGTGATCCAGGAACGGCTGCGTCGTGGAGACGGTGGCGACACCTGTGCCCCGTGTGAGCTCGCAGCGGATCGTGGTCTCGTTCGTTTCGCGAACGACGACAGTCATGGGGATCTCGGGTCCAGGGACAGGAAGACAAACATCATTCGCCAAACTCCCCGGCGACGACCACGGGATCCAGCGCGCCGGTGTAAAGCGCCATACCGATCACGACGCCGGCCAGGCCGCGATGCTCGAGCGCGCGGAGATCCTGCATCGTCGTGACACCGCCAGAGGCGAAGACAGGAAAGTTGGAGGACTCGGCGACGTCCTCCATAAGCGGCAGGTCGGTACCCTGCATCTGGCCTTCACGGTGCACGGCGGTCACGAGGAGACCACCGAGCGCCATCCCGTTGAGCTCCTCGACGACATCGAGGATGTCGAGTGGCAGCGTGTGAGCCCACCCGCGCGTGGTCACGCGTCGCTCGCGGACGTCGCAGGCAACGATGATCTGGCCAGGATGGCGAACGGCCAGCTCAGCGACCCATTCCGGTTCCTCGATTGCACGCGTGCCGACGATGACCTGCGTCGCACCTGCGTCGAGCAGGTCGAAGACAAGCTCGCTGGACCGAACGCCGCCACCCACCTGCACAGGCAGGCCGGCGCTGGAGAGCAGCGAGCGTACCACCTCGAGGTTGGATCCACGCCCTGTTGCCGCATCGAGATCCACGACGTGAAGACGCGCGAAGCCATAGTGCTCCCACGAACGAGCGACCTCGACAGGGTTGTCCAACCGCACGCGCTCCTGGGCGTACTCGCCGCCGACGAGCTGCACGCACGCGCCGTCGCGGAGATCCACTGCGGGAATGGCGATCACTTGGTCCTCTCGTTACGAGCCGTGGCAAGGAAGGCGTGCAGGAAGCGCACACCGTCGGCCGAGCTCTTCTCGGGATGAAACTGCACACCCACGGCGCTGCCGGCGCGCACGGCCGAGGGAAAACGATCCTGCTCGTGCGTCGACCAGGCGGTCACGGCCTCCTCGTGCAGTGGACGGCAGACGAAGCTGTTGGCGAAGTAGGCAATGGGCAGAGGTGCGCTGACGAACAGCGGCTCGGCAGCGGCGCCGACGACCGGCTCCACGTCGTTCCAGCCAATCTGCGGCACGCGCTGCGCGTGCAGGCGGGTGACGCGACCGGGAACGACACCGAGCCCTGCACCGCCTCCCTCATCGCTCGTGTCGAAGAGCAGCTGCATGCCGAGGCAGATACCGATCGTCGGCAGTCCGCGCTGGATCGCGTCGCGCATCGCCTCTCGCCCGGGGGCGAGCCGCTCGACCGCCGCGCCGAAGGCACCGACGCCAGGGAGCACGAGCACGTCGCTCCTCGCCGCGGCGACCGGATCGGTCTCGATGCGCACCGCAACGCCGTCCATCTCGAGCGCCTTGGCGAGCGAATGGAGATTACCCGCGCCGTAATCGAAGATCGTGGCGACCATCGTCATGACTGTGCCTCGGCGAGCGTGTCCAGCACTGGTTGCATCATCTCCCACGGGCCAATCCCGATTCGCAGCGCCACGCCGCCGCTCTCAGCGAGACAGGCGAGGTCGCGCGACAGCCCGCTGAAAGCGCGCACGCGAATGCCACGCCGGCGCAGCACGGCGCCGATCACGCCGGCGCGCGCGGTGGGCACGAAGACGAAGTTGGCCGCGGAGGGAAGTGGCGCGAGCCCCAGCGTGCGAAGCGCAATGGCGAAGCGCGTCCGATGCTCGACGGCGAGTGCCGCGTGCGCGCGCACCCACTGGACGCCATCGGGCGAGTCTTCCAATGCGGCGGCCGCGGCATGCTCGGCGAGCGAGCTCACCTTGTACGGACCACGCGCGCGCTCCACCAGCCCGGTAAGCGCGCGATGGCCGACGCCGTACCCGACGCGCAGCCCCGCCATCCCGAACGCCTTGGAGAAGGTGCGCAGCACGAGCAAGCGGTCGAAGCCGGCGGCGAGGTCGACGAACACTTCGGGGGCGAACTCCGCATACGCCTCGTCGAGCAGCACGATGCCGCGCGCATTGGCCACCACATACTCGACGGCTGCGCGCGAGACGGCCGTCGCCGTGGGATTATTCGGTGCGCAGAGATAGGTGATCTTCGCGCCGATCTCGACGAGTCGATCGGCATCCACGTCGAGCTGCTCGGTGAACGGGATCGCCACCGGCTCGATGCCGTTGAGACGCGCGAACACCGGCACCATCGTGAAGGTGGGCGACGAGAAGGCGAGCCGATCGCCGGCGACGCCGAAGGTTCGCATCGCCGAATCGATCACGTCATCGGAGCCGCAGCCGGTCACCACGCCGAGCTCGGGTACCCCATCGAGGCCGACGTAGCGAAGGACGGAGTCGCGCAACGGCGTGGAATAGAGCGACGGATAGCGCGAGACCGCGCTGGCCGGTGCCTCATGCAGTGCGCGCGCTGCCGCGGGAGGCATTCCCCACAGATTCGTGTTGTCACTCAGGTCAATTGCGCACTCAGCGACCTCGGGATCGTAGAGGCCCATCCCGGACACCGTCTCGCGCGCGAGCTGCATCGGCGTGAGCGATGGCGCGAGCTGTTGGTCGGCCTGACTCATGGCGCCACCGTCGCGAGGTGGGCCCGCGCGGCGATGCCGTGGCCGTACAGCTGCTCCGCGTCGGCGAAGATGCCGACGTCGGCACCCAGACGCGCTGCGGCCTCAGGAGTGATGCGCTGATACGTCGTCCACCGCACGAAGTCGAGCGTCGAGAGGCCAGAGTACGAGCGCGCGAGGCCGCCCGTGGGGAGCACGTGGTTGGCGCCGGTCATGTAGTCGCCGAAGGCGACGGACGCGCTCGCCCCGACGAAGACGGTGCCCGCGTTGCGCAGCCGAGCAAGCACCGCATCGACGTTGGCGACGACGAGCAGCAGATGCTCGGCCGCGTACGCGTTCGCAAAGTCGATCGCGTCGTCAAGAGTTCTTGCGTGGAGCACGGCGCCCTGCCCGGCGAGCGCGGCCCGAATGATCTCGGCACGCGGCTGCGCGTCCAGCTGGATCGCGAGCTCCTGGCGCACGGCTTCGGCGAGGACCTCGCTGGTGACGACGGCGACGACCGCGGCGAGTGGATCGTGCTCCGCCTGCGCCAGGAGCTCGCGCGCGACGAGCGCCGGATCGGCCGATTCGTCGGCCAGGACGAGGAGCTCGCTCGGGCCAGCGGGCGAGTCGATCGCCACGACGCTCGAGAGCTGCACCTTGGCCTCGGCCACATAGGCGTTGCCTGGCCCGACGATGCGATCAACTCTGGGCACGCTCTCGGTGCCGTACGCCAGCGCGGCGATCGCTCCAGCGCCGCCGAGTGCAAAGACGCGATCGGCACCCGCGAGCGCCGCGGCGGCGAGGACCACGTCGGAGGGCGCGCCATCGGGTCCAGGCGGCGAGCAGACAATGACTTCGCCCACGCCGGCGACACGCGCCGGAACAGTGCCCATCAGCAGGCTGCTGGGATACGCCGCGCGGCCACCAGGTGCGTAGACTCCAACGCGGCCGAGCGGATCCGGGCGGCGGCCGATGACGATGCCCGGCTCGCTCTCCGTCTCCTGTGCCACGGGAAGGAAGGCGCGATGCACGCGGGCGATGTTGGCCGCCGACCGCTCCATGGCGCGTCGGAGCGCCGGATCGAGCGCGGCGAGCGCGCGATCCCACCGTGCCCGCGGCACTTCGAGCGCGCTGAGCGTGGCACCATCGAGCTCGGCTGCGAGCGCGCGCAGAGCAGCGTCGCCATCGCGGCGCACACGCGCGACGATAGTCGTGGTGCGCTCGCGAATCACTGGGTCGCCGGAGGTGGTGCGATCGAACAGCGCGGAGCGCGCGGCCGGAGCGAGCGCGGCGACCGCTCCCGTCCAGCGCAGGCGAAGTCGATCTTCCATCGCCGTCTCTTCCGCGAGCGACGTGCTCATGGCATCAGCCTCTCGATGCGCGTGACGAGAATCCCTTCGGCGCCCAACGCCTTCAGGTCGGCGATCGTTCGGTAGATCGTGGCTGCATTGACAACCGCGTGGACCGCCACGAAGGCGCCGCCGTTCATGATGTCGATCACGGTGGGGCCGTTCAATCCCGGCACCACACGCTTGACCTCGTCCAGCCGATTGCGCGGCACGTTGGCCATCACGTAGCGCTTGCCGCGAGCGGCGAGCACACTGCTGAGCGCGGCGACGAGCTCGTCGAGCGAGCGGGCGCGGGCCTCGTCGGTGCGCACACCGGGAGTGCTGATCAATCGTGTGGTCGACTCGAGCACGGTGGCGATCTCCCGCAGCCCATTCACGCGCAGCGTGGAGCCGGTGGACACGAGATCGACGATCACGTCCGCGATGCCAATGTGTGGGGCGATCTCGGCGGCGCCGGAGACCGGGACCACCTCGACCCGACGTCCACGAGCCGCGAAGAAGCGTTCGGTGATGCGTGGAAAGACGGTGGCGATGCGCATCCCGTCGGTGACGTCGTCCAGCGTGACGACGCCACTGTCGTCCTTCGCGGCGACCGCCAGGCGGCAGCGTCCGAACTGCAGGTCGGCGAGCTCCTCGACGTCGCGCGCGGACTCCTGCACGAGATCGTGACCGGTCACGCCGGCATCCGCGGCTCCGTCCGCGACGAACTCCGGGATGTCCTGGGCGCGGACGAAGAGAGCCTGGAACTCTCCACCGAGGGACGCGGTGAGGGCGCGCGGACCGGCGGCTCGGATCTCGAGCCCGGCGTCGGTGAACAGCTCGCGTGCCTCTTCGGAGAGACGGCCCTTGTTGGGTAGTGCGATTCGTAGCATGCGGAGCGACGTGGAGCGAGAGAGTGGCAGAGTGGAGCGGCAGCAGCGCGTGGTCGCGTCAGCCGGCAACGAAAAACGGCCCGTCCTTCTGGACGGGCCGCGAGCAGACCGGCAGCAGTGCCGGGAGAGTGGCCGAGAGAGCCTACCCGTGCACGCGCGCGTCGCCCCGACCCGTCTGGCCGAGATGATGGTGCGCGTGATGGTGCTGCGAGGCGGTCGGCATGATGGGAGTGAAGCTAAACGGGGAGCGCCGTTCGGGTCAACGCTCGAAGCGGAGGGACGAGATTACGGGGGAGGAAGGAGTGGCGCGATTCTGGCGGCATCAGCACGAGCGTTGGCAAGCGAGCTGAATTGCGGCGGACGGCGCTTGTGAATAAAATCACAATGCTACGCGGGGCCCCGCGTGGCCACTTTCACGTATCAAGTTTTTCGGAGGCTTCAAGAAATGCGGTTCTACGGTATTGCGCTCCTGGCGGGCGCGGCGGTCCTCGGCGCCTGTGGCGGCGAGAAGAAGGCGACAGACACCGCTGCTGCGACGACCACCCCGGCGGCAGGCGCCCCGGCAACGGGCGCCGCTGACGCAGGCAAGCCGGCGGCGGGCGCTCCGGCAGCTGGCGCAGCAGGCGCGGTTGCGGCCGCTCCGGCCACTGGCAAGACACACGAAGTCAAGATGATCGGCGATGCGTCGGGCTACAGGTTCGAGCCGGTGGCTCTGACCATCAAGGCGGGCGATGCCGTCAAGTGGATCATGGTCTCTGGCGGACCGCACAACGTCGCGTTCCTCAACGTCACCAACGTCACGGCGAAGGCGCAGATCGATGCGAACATGGCTGGCCAGAAGATGGGCGAGCTCTCGAGCGCGATGCTGATGCAGCCGAACGAGGCGTACACGGTTTCTTTCGCCAACGTCCCGGCCGGCACGTACGACTATCAGTGCACGCCGCACGCGGCGATGAACATGAAGGGCTCGATCACGGTCCAGTAGTCGACCGTCGTCGATCGCGCTTCACGCAGTTCCGACGGGGCGGGTGCCATTGGCACCCGCCCCGTCGCGTTCCGTCTCTCGCCGTGGTGGCGACGACGGCCCGGCGTGTGCCTGAATGCGTCGGGTGACCTCTTCGCCCAAGAACGCGCACATGCGCCCAGACCAGAGTGCCGGCAACTCCAGCACCGCGAGCACAACTCCGACGCCAGCCGCGCTCGCCCACGGGCCCCGTGTGCGGTGGGGGCTGTGCTGCCAGTTTCTCGACGCGCCGATCAGGTTCCGGACGGCGACGCACCGGTACGTCCATACGCTGGACGCGGCCCCGAGACGCGAGTACCTCGCGTCCATCGCCCGCGACAACGCGCAGGCGCTTGATCAGGCAGTGCGTCGATGCGCCACGCTGGGCATCGGCGCCTTCCGATTGAACAGCCAGGTCCTGCCGCTCACGACTCACCCGGTGAGTGGCTACACATTGGCCGACCTCGACGACGATGGCGCGATCACAACGGCCTTTCGCGAGGCCGGTGAGCTCGCCCGGGCGCTCCACATCCGCCTCTCGTTCCATCCGGACCAGTTCATCGTGCTGAACTCGGAGCAGCCGAGGGTCGTCGATTCCTCGGTGGAAGAGATGCGGGCACAGGGAGAGATCGCCGCGCTCGTCGGTGCAGACGTGCTCACGCTCCACGGCGGGGGTGCCGCTGGTGGCCTCGACGCGGCGCTGGATCGGCTGGAGCGCGGCCTCGATCGACTGTCCGCACCGGCGCGCGAGCGCGTCGCCCTGGAGAACGACGATCGGAGCTTCACCCCAGCGACGCTGCTTCCGCTCTGCGATCGGCTGGGCATTCCGCTGGTGTATGACGTGCATCATCACCGTGCGAACCCGGACACGCTCGACGTCGCCGAGGCGACCGCGCGCGCAGTCGCGACCTGGCGGGACCGGGAGCCGTACTTCCACATCTCGTCGCCCCGTGCAGGCTGGGGAGGCGGCGACGCTCGCCCTCATGCCGACTACGTGGCCCTCGACGATTTCCCGGACTCCTGGCGCGCCCTGCGCGTCACGCTCGACGTCGAGGCCAAGGCGAAGGAGCGCGCCGTGCTCGCGTTGCGCGACGCCGTCACCGGGGCGATGATCCCGCGATGAGCTCACCACGCCGACCGCTCCGTCACCGTCCAGGCTCGCCAGCGCTCGCGCGGGCGGCCTACATGACTGCGCGGGCGCGCAACGCGCTTCGCCGGCCGATCTTCATCGGCACGGTGAGCATCCTCACCTTCGCCACAGCGCTGCTGGCACTCGTGATCGTGCCGCAGCAGGCCCGCAAAGCAGCCGCGGCGATGCGACCATCCGCACTCGCGCGGCCGGATACCGAGCCCACGGCCGCCGCCCTGGCCGAGGCCGAGCGGCAGGTCGCCCAAGCCGACTCCGCGATCGTCTTGGCGCGAGTGGAAGTCGCGCAGCTCGTGGCGGCGAGCGCCGCTGCGGTATCGGCCCGAGCATCCAGCGACACGAGCGCGAGTGATGGCACACCCGGCAGCGCGACACGACGCGACACGCTCGCCGACGAGGCGGCGCTTCTCGGGCGCCTGATCGCGCGCGCCGAAAATGCCCCGCTTCTCACCTCCTACCGGGCACTCGCGCAGGCAGCGCCCATGCAGGGGGAGCCGCGCGTGCGCCAGCTGCTCGACTCGCTCGTGGAGATCGAGCGTGAGCGTGACAGCTACAACGCGGTGGGCGGCGTGGATCCGGTGTTCGTGGCGCTCACGGCCCGCGCCAACGAGCTCGGACGCAACATCCAGGCGCTGGCCGATACCCGGCGGGCTGCACTGCAAGCCGAGCTGGCGCAGCTCCCGCCCTCGCCACGCGCTGCTCCGCTGGCAGTGGCCACCCGGCCAGTGCCCGACACGATGGGGCGCATCAAGGCGAGGGATACGGCGCGCGTCGTCGCCGCCGAGGTGGCCAACCGTCTGGCGAGGGAACGTGCCGAGCTGGTGCAACTCGATGCGCGAGAGGAGCGGGCGCGAGAGCTGGCGAACGTCGGCGCATCGCCGAGCGCCATGCTCGCCGCCGCGCTCGTGTTCGGCGCGATGATCGGATTCGGCGCCACCCTGCTGGACGAGGTGCGGCATCCGCGCATCGCCGATGCGCACGAAGTTGAGCGGGTCACCGGCGTACGCGTCCTGGGCACGATCAGTCCACTGCCGCCGTCTCCCGACCGTCAGCGGCGAGGCTTCGATCGTGCCGGACCGCCATACATCGATCCGGGGGCCGACGGGCATCAACTCGTCTACCTGACGATCGCCACCGCCGGGACGAATGTGGTGATGCTGAGCGTCACGGGGGACAGCGCGGCCGTGTCGGCGGTCGTGGCGATGAACTTCGCCGCAACGGCGGCCGATGAAGCGCGCGGCACCCTGCTGATCGACACGGATGGCGTGGCCTCGAGCGTCACGGCGGCGCTGCGCATTCGGGGCAGCGCCGGGGTGCACGGGCTCGCGAACGGCACCGCGGACTGGCACGACGTGACGCGCTCGGCGCGCCTGGGCCGCGAGCG
Organism: Gemmatimonadota bacterium; assembly: GCA_043754875.1. Taxonomy (GTDB): domain Bacteria; phylum Gemmatimonadota; class Gemmatimonadetes; order Gemmatimonadales; family Gemmatimonadaceae; genus AG11. Next base: position 2,527 of record JAYUTY010000184.1, on the reverse strand, counting down.
GACCATCGACGTCGTGCCGTCTGGCGAGGCTGGCGCCTCGCCGGAGGAGATCTCGGCCGTGATCGCGCGCGAGATCGGCGCGCTCACGCGACGCTATGATGCAATCGTCATCGTGAGCACACCGGATCAGCTGATCGGTGGGCTCGCCGCGGCGCTGCCGATCCCGGACGTGCTGTTCTGCGCCCGCGTCGGCCAGACACCGCTCGAGCAGCTCAAGCAGTCGCTCGACGATCTCGATCGCGCGGGCGCGAACATTCGCGGCATCGTGCTATGGGGCGCGCCGGATCCGATCGCCGCCGAAATCCGCCCGGTCGAAGAGTCGGAGCGGGAGACGGCAGCCGTCGCATGATCGCAGCTCCTGTCAGCACGATTCTCGATCGAACACGATCCCGACGTCGGCGATCGCTCCCGCACTGATCGGCAGCGCGCGCCATCGCGCGACCGGCAGCTCGGCCACGAGGCGCGAAGCCTCCGCACCTCCAGCCCACTCGCTGAACGCCGGCAGCACCACGGTCTGCCCTCCGGTGAGCACGCAGGGAAAGCGTGCCGATGCGCCGGTTTCATCGCGCACCGTGACGCGTGGATGAAGGTGGCCGCAGATCGTCCATCTCTCCGGCGAAGTGCGCGGGGGACGATGCACGATGTCGACGTCGTCCACGCGCAGCTCGGCGTGTGTCGAGACGGCATCGATCAACGCTCCGCCGCGATCGTGATTGCCAAGCACCAGCTCGAGCGATGCGCCGTTCCCGACGACGCGCGCCAGGTCGCCGAGCTCCTCGCGCTCGAAGGCGTCCGCGTCGCGCGTGGAGTGGCGAAGATCTCCGGCGACAACCAGACGAATGGCTCGCAGGCGCTCCACGAGCGCGAGGAGGCGCGCACCAACTGCCGCGCCCCGCTCGATCGGCGGGAGGTAGCCGCCACGCCGCTGTGCCGCGAGCTCGTAGCCCACGTGCACGTCGGCCACGACAAGCACGCGGGAAAAAGGGAGCCACGCAGCGCCGTCGCCGGTGAGCCAGAGCGAGGGCGCGAGCTCGAGCAACTCGTGCATGTGCTATCCCGGCTCGATCGCGTGTTCGCTTGCGGCAGTCGACGCCACGGCGCGTTCCCATAGTCGCCGCAGGAAGGCATCGCGCTCCTCGAGGAGCATCGAGTCGGTCGTTCCGGCCGCGACGAGCCGGAAGAGAAATGGAGGCGGCGCGGCGAGGTCGCGAATGGTGACGCGTCCACTGGCGCGCTCGAGCCAGTCGAGCGCAGTCGGAACATCGAGGTCGTCATCCAGCACCGTGCGGTACGTCTCGCGCACGAGGGGAAAGTCGGGCCGCTCGCGTTCGAGGACGCTCCAGATCCGTCGCGCGTTCATCTGCATCGCGCCGACGAAGCGCGAGCGGCCGTGATAGTTCTTCACGAGCATCAAGCCGATCCCGGCCACCGCCCGGAACCGCCGCCCCCAGAGATCCGACCGCGCCACCGCCGCGTGCACATCATCGCGCAGCCCCGTCGGCACCAACACGCGACGGAGCGTCGCCTCGTCCCAGACGGCTCGCCGCGGAACGCGCAGCGCGAACGCCTGATCATCGACCATCAACCCGACGCTGCCCTTGCCGAGCCGAAAGGCGATCGCGCGGGCCAGCGCGTCATTCGCACGGCGGCCGAGGGGGCTCGTGACCGCATGCACGACGACGCGCTCGTCATCCGGATCGGTCCACCGCTCCACCAGCACCTCGTCGGCATCCGGAATCGCCGAGATGGCATGCTGCGTCGCGATGTAGTCCCCGAGGGCTGCGGCGTCGGCCGCTGCTAATGCGTACCGACTAGACAATAAATCGGCCACGCCCTCCGTGCCGCCGACCACGAGCACGTCACGGAGCGCAGCACGCAGCTCACCCACTGCTCGCGCGACGCCCGGTGTGGCGGGGAGGATCTCCGACGCCCACCTCGGCACGCTCGGCCGCCCACCGGCGGGCGCCACGAACGCCGTCATCCCCTGGGCATACATGAACGCCCAGACGCGCCCGCCGAGCAGGAAGCGGTCGCCCGGGCGGAGCTGCTCCAGGAAATCTTCCTCGACCGTGCCGATCGGCGTCGGCGAGCCACGCGGCTTGATGCGGATCGACGCGCCACCCGAGATCGTGCCGACATTCTGATAGAAGATCGTCGCCACCGACTTGCCGCGCGCGTGGAAGGCCCCGTCGCTCCGCTCGAGCTTCGCGTACACGCGCCGCTCCTCCATCGCCTCGCTGGTGTCGGCCAGGTAATCGAGGACGGCGTCAAAGTCGGCGCGCGACAGCTCGGCGTACGGCGAGGCACGACGCACGAGCGCGAACGCGTCATCGTCCCGCCAGCTCGCGACCGCGCCCATGCCGACGAGCTGCTGCGCCAGCACGTCGAGCGGCGCAGCGGGCACGCGCACCGGATCGAGTGCGCCGGCTCGACAGCGCTCACTGACCACGAGGCATTCGAGGAGATCGTCCACCCCTGTGCCGATGAAGCGGCCGCGCGGATGCCGATCGATGCGGTGGCCGCTCCG
>JAYUTY010000183.1:0-1842 GCA_043754875.1 Gemmatimonadota bacterium | reverse complement strand
GCTTCGACGAGCTGCGGGACTACCTGCTGAACGAGGCTACCAGCCGTACTGCTGCTTCGCGATGAAGGCCGCCGTGATCGCGATGTACTGAAGAAAGGTGCTGATCTCGCTGCGCCACGCCTCGGCCCAGTGATGCTCGCCCTCCTCGTCGCTGCCGGGCGGACGAGGGAACCAGCGAGGGGTGCGGTGCTTGTACGTGAGATACTCACCGCCGAAGATCGACTCGAGCACTCCCTCCTCGTAGCGGACGATGAGCGTGTACTCCACGGCGAAGAGCAGGATCGCGATCGGGATGAACCAGAGCACTCCCGAGATCACGCCAAAGCCCATCCAGATCAGGAAGTTGCCAACGTAGAGCGGATTCCGCATCCAGGCGAAGATCCCGTACGTCACCAGGCGCTGCACGGTGCGCGACCGACGACGCGTCACCGTGCCCGCGGCTGCGACGCCGGCGAGTCGGATGAGCTCTCCCAGCACGATCAGCACGAAGCCGACCACCCAGTTCATCGCGTCCATTCGACCATGCGCCAGCAGCGGCACGAGGAGGAACGGGACGGGAAGCCAGCCGCGATGGCGGAACAGCACGCTGCCCAGCTGCGCGCTCGTGGAGCGCTCGGCCTCGGAGATCGAGGGGTCTGCGGGGAGGGAGCTGTCGGACTCGGTGGGAGACGGCATTGCCAGGGATGCGGGAAGCGGAAGGAACCCAAAGCTCGCGCCCGCGCACCCAATGCTCAAGCCGTCAGGCCGTCACGATCACCTCGTCGTCGTCGGGCCAGCGGGGCAGGAGCGTCTTCCACTCGTCGGGGACGCGCACCGGCTTGCCAGCGCGATTGACGGCGACGAAGACGATCGAGGCTTCGGCCACGAGCACGTTGCTGCCCACCTTCCGCACGTGCTGTCGCACGATGTAGCTCGTGTTCTTCACGGCGAGCAGGCCACTGCGGATGGAGAGATCGTCGCCCGGCAGTGACTGGCCGTAGTAGTCGATGTCCACGTGGCGCACCACCGAGAAGACGGGCACCGTGGCGAAGTCGCGCACGCCGCCGACCTCTTCGCGCTCGAGCAGCTCCCACCGCGCGCGCTCGAGGAAGCCCAGCATGGTCGCGTGGTTCACGTGGCCGAGCATGTCGCAGTCGGCGGGATAGACGTGAAAGACGACCTCGGGGAGCTGCTCGGGCATCGGTTGGTCCATGCGCGTGGTACCGCGGTGAATTCGTGGGCGATTCAGATGCGGTGCGCGTCGCCGTCACCGATCCATCGCCCGTCGAAGGTTAGCCAGAAGAGGACGCGTTCGTGAGGCACGCGGCGGGCCATCGCCAGCGCCACAGCGAGCGTCTTGGCGCTGTAGGTGCCCTCCACGCGCGGACCGGCGATCGCGGCAAGCGTGGCAGCCGCTTCGCGAGACTCGGGGGTCTCCCTGGCGTAGGCACCTCCATACGCATCCTGCACGATCTCGAGACGCTGACTGTCGGGACTCGGCAGCCGCTCCCCCGTGAGATGCTCCAGCAGCGCCTGCGTGGCACGCGCCAGCCGGAGCACGCGTCGCCGGTTGCCGACGATGGACGGAACGACGCGCACCGCGGCGACTCGCATCGGCAGTGCCGCGAGAGCGAGCCCGGCGAGAAGCCCTGCGACGGTGCCGCCACTACCGAGCGGCACGACGAGCACGTGCGGCGGCTCGACGTCGCCCCGCCCGAGCTGCTCGGCGAGCTCCAGCGCGGCGTTCACGTGGCCGAGTGCGCCGAGGGGGACGCTACCCCCCGCAGCGATCCACGTGCGGCCGCCACGGAGACGCCGGATCGCGGCGCGCGCGTAGGCGTCCACCGGACCACGGGCGGAGGT
>JAYUTY010000182.1:0-5588 GCA_043754875.1 Gemmatimonadota bacterium | reverse complement strand
ACGGCGAGATGGCGAGCGCCACCCTGTTGGCCGGCCAGCGAGCGGTTCCGCGGTCGCTGCTGCAGAGCGGCTTCACGTTTGCGCATCCGACGCTCGAGAGCGCCCTGCGTGCGGAGCTGGAGCAGGTGGGCGAGCAGCCGTAGGCAGCGCGGCGCGCCCGAGAGGGGATCGCGCGGCTCTCGTGTCACCGTGTGACAGTTCGTATCATCTTCGCAGGCGCCGGCCGTGGCCCGCGCTGAACCCAACCCGGCCGATCACCCATGTTTCTCTTCACCGCCCTGCTCGGACTCGCGAGCGTCGGTTTCGCGACCAGCGCTCCGCTCGCCACACCCGTGACATCGCACGCTGCCGACACCACGGTCGTCGGTGCGCCCGCGGACACCACGCCCAGCACGTCGATGCTCGGAGCGGTCGCGATGACCGGGCCGCTGCAGCTTCGTAGTGCATGGGTCGACACGGTCGGGGACACGGTGCCGGTGCGCCGGCGGCCACGCGCGGTGGAGGTGAGCGACGCATACGCGCTCAGGCTCCGCATCCACCGCTATGCCTCGTACACGATGATCCCGCTGTTCGTCGTCCAGTCGGTGGCAGGCAACCAGCTCTACGTCGCCGATCAGTCGGGGAGCCCGCGGCCGGGGTGGGCACAGACGACGCACAGCGCGGGCGCGGCCGGGCTGGGGACGCTCTTCACCGTGAACACGGTGACCGGGCTCTGGAATCTCTGGGATTCGCGCCACCAGGAGACCGGTCGCACGCGCCGGCTGCTGCATTCCGCTCTCCTTCTCGCGTCGGACGCGGGGTTCACCTACGCCGGAATCAAGCTCGCGGACGACGCCAAGCACTCGCAGGCGGGGCGAGAGGATCATCGGCGCGTCGCCTACATCTCGATGGGAGCGGCGCTCGCCGGCTACGGCATCATGCTGATCGGCGACCACTAGGCCACGCCGACTGGGCACGGCCGAGGCTGGCTGCTGCCGCCCGCCCTGGCGCCCTGCCGAGCCGGCGTGATATGATGTGCCGAGCGACGTCGTGAAACTTCCGGGGTATGACTCACGTCCTGGAAGACGTATTCGACGGCGCGCAGGCCGCGCCAAGGTGAGAAGAATCAATGGGTGCCATCATCATGGAAGGGGTGCTGTTCGTCGCGTTGATCGCGGCGGGGGGCGCCCTCTTTTATTGGCTGTTGACCACGTTCACGCCAGCGGGCGTCCGACTTCGTCAGACGCGGAACAGAGTGCGCCTGGAGCGCGCGGCCGAGCTGGCGTGTCCCATCCACGGGCCGCGCACGGAAGACCAACTGGCACGCCTCACCAACGGTGAGCAGGTGTGCCCTGACTGCTACAAGGAGACACTCGGTGGCTAGCACACTGTCGGACCGGATCGGGTCGATGCAGTTCACGCCGGACAATCATTCCCCAGCGCGGCTGCGGCGACTCGCCATCGGCGTGGCGTCGCTCGTGGCGGTGATGACGCTGCTGCCGTCCACCTTCACGTACGTGAACCCCGGCTACGTCGGCATCGTGATCCATCGCGCTGGCGGCGGCGTGGATCCCGTGCCCCTTGGCCCGGGCATCCACGGTCGCATTCCCTTCATCACCGGGATCGAGGAGTACCCGGTGTTCCTCAAGACGATCGTCCTCACGAAGAACCCGGCCGAAGGGTCGCAGCTGAACGACGAGATCAACGTCAACAGCGTGGAAGGCCAGCCGATCTCGCTCGACGTCTCGCTGTCGTTCCAGCTCGACGCGGCCGCGACGCCGAAGCTCTACACCACCTTCCGCACCGACATCAACCTGATCACGCATGGCTTCGTGAAGCAGACGATACGTCAGGCGCTGCAGGAAGTCGTGGGAACGGAGCCAGTAGCCGACGTGATCGGGCCGAAGAAGGCCGAAGCGACGAACCGTGTCCGTGCCCTGATCTCGCAGCGGCTGTCGCCGCTGGGCTTCGACGTCAAGCAGTTCACGATCAACGAGTTGCGTGCGCCGGTGGCCGTGATGGAAGCCATCAACCAGAAGAACGTGATGCAGCAGCAGGCGCTCACGGCGCAGAACGAGCTCCAGAAGAACACGTTCAACGCGCAGGGTGACTCGATCAAGGCGGCCGGTCGCGCCAAGGCGATCACCGCCGAGGCCGAGGCGCAGGCGCGCGCCAACGAGCTGCTGGCGCGGAGCATCACGCCGACGCTCGTGCAGTACGAGATCACGAAGAAGTGGGACGGCAAGCTGCCACAGGTGAGCGGTGGCGCGATACCGATGATTCAGCTACCGGGCAAGCCGTAAGGCACGCGTGCCGGCAGGTCAGCGGCCCATGTCGCTGACCTGCCAGCTCGGGATCGACGCCTGCCGATAGGCGGCGATCACTCCGGCGGTCGTGAAGTGCAGGCGAGCGCCGCCGTCGCGCTCGCGCCGCCACCACTCCGTGAGCGCACGCAGCGCGCTCACGGTCGTCTCATCCAGCCGATCGACGTCGTAAAGGTCGATGCGCAGGCACTGGATCTCCTGCGGGAGGCGCTCGCAGGCGTCGACGAATCGCTCGGCCATGCGCGCGGAGAAGTCACCACGGATGTGAATGGTGAGTCGGTCGCGCTCGCGTCGCGCCTCATAGCCCAGAAGGTCGTCCATCGTTGCGCTCCCCGGTTGTGCGGCGCGAGCGCCGCAGGCCTGCGTTCCGGGAACCATCAAACGAAGGAATTGTGCCAGCTCAGGCGCTACTGGAGCGCACCGTAAAGGGCGATACAGACGGCAGCGACGCCGACTCCAGTGAGCCAGCCACCGACGACATCCGTGGCCCAGTGCCACCCCAGCGCGACGCGGCTCATGCCGGTCGTCAATGCGATCAGGGAGGCGAGCGGAACGGCCACCCCGGCCGGAAGAACGCCCTGCTGCGTGAGTACGTACGCCGCAGTGACGAGCACCGCCGTGGAGTCGGCCGTATGGCCGCTCGGAAAGGCCGGTTCCGTCTTGCCACGTGCCAGCGCGATGGCTGGCCGGGGTCGGTGATAGACGAGCTTGACCGCGTGATGCGCGATGATCGCCCCGAGCGACGCTGCGGCGAGCGCGAGCACCACGCCAAGCGACACGTGTCTCGTTGCAGCGGCGACGACGAGCACCGTCGCCGCTCCCATCGTGGGATGACCGAAGTTCTCGCCGGGCAGCGCGGCGATCCTCGCCACGCGATGGATACGCGCGCGGACGCACCCCACGCGTCGCTCGACGCGGTCATCGAGCCGCTGCACCGGACCCGTGCGAGTCGCCAGCGCGAGCGCAACGACGGACATGGTGCAGACGGCCGCGACCTCGATCAGCACGCGGCCGCCATTATCTTGAGAACAGCACAGGCGGCCGACGCGACCCTCGCGGCTGCATCTCTCTTCACTCTCGCAGACCCATGCCCATCGTTCCCTTCGAAACGCTTCCGGATTCGTCCCGCGTCTGGACGTTCGGCAGTGACCGCCCTCTCGACGCCGAGCAGGAGAAGTTGCTGCTGCATGGCGTGGACGAGTACCTGAAAGGCTGGAAGGCGCATGGCGCGCCGCTCACGGTCGGGCGCGAATGGCGCGACGCGCGATTTCTCACGGTGGCGGTGGACCAGAGCGACACGGGAGCGACCGGCTGCTCGATCGACGGCCTCTTCCGCGTGCTGCAGCAGCTCGAGAGCGCGACTGGGGCGAACCTCGTGGGCGGTGGGCGCGTGTTCTATCGCGACGGTCAGGCGGCGGTGCAGTCCGTGCCGCGCGGCGAAGTGGCGGCGCTCGGCAGCTCGGGCGCGATCACACCGGACACCGTCGTGTTCGACACGACGCTGACCGACCTCGGCAGCTGGCGCGGCAACTTCGAGCGGCCAGCCCGGAAGAGCTGGGTCGCCGACCTGCTCGGCTGAGGTGACGCGCGCTGGCCTCAGGCCAGCCACTGGTCCAGCCGCTCGCGGACGAAATCGTCGTCGGTCAGCTCCGGGAAGTGTCGCATGACGCGGTCGATCTCCTCGGACTGTCCAGGCGAGAGTGACTCGGTGGGATCGAGGCACCAGGTGCCCGCCATCAACCCCTGACGCCGCAGGACTTCGTGGATGCCAGGGATGCAGCCGGCGAAGCCGTGCGCCGCGTCGAAGATGGCGGCGTTGGCGTCGGTGAGCGCCACGCCGTCGCGCAGCCAGCGCGGGTCGAGCGGCGCCTCGCGCTCGGCGCGCACGCGCTCCAGCAGGTGCACGGCGGCACGTGTCCACACGGCCCACTGGCCAAGCAGCCCACCAACGATCCGGCGCGTCGTCGGCCGGCCGCCGACGTGCACCGGAAACGGCGTGAGCAGGTCGGGAACAATGTTGTCGTCATTGCCGGTGTAGAGCGCGAGGTCGTCTCGCCCCGCATCGGCGACGGCGCGCACGACGTCCAGCGTCCGATAGCGGTTGAATGGCGCGATCTTGATCGCCCATGCGCTCGGGATCTCGGCGAACTCGCGCCAGAAGGTGTAGCTGAGCACCCGGCCGCCCACCGCCGGCTGCAGGTAGAAGCCGAACAGTGGCATCACCTCGGCCACGGCGCGGCAGTGGCGGATCAGCTCGGCCTCGCCGGCTGACGCGAGTGCGCCGAGGCCGAGCAGCGCGACGTGATAGCCGAGTGCCGACGCACTCTCCGCTTCGGCCACCGCCTGGCGCGTGTCGCCGATCACGCCGGCGATGAGGGCGAAGGGGCGCGATGTCGCCTGTGGTGCATCACGCAGCGCAGCGCGCGCCGTCTCGGCCGCCAGTTCGAGCACCGGCCGATAGAGTCCGTGGTGCGGATGACGGATCGCGAACTGTGTGGTGTGCACGCCGACGGCAATCCCGCCCGCGCCCGCGTCGACGTAATAGCGGGTGAGCGCGCGCTGGTGCCGCTCGTCGAGCGTGCGGCGCGCCGTGAGGGCGAGCGGGTGTGCCGGAATGACCTGGCCCGCCTGCAGGTGTGATCGCACCGAGGTGTCAGAAGCGGCCATCGCGCCGTTCGAAGCTGGTGGGCTTGCCGAGCAGGCGGCCGCCGTCGCGGATCCAGGCGGTGATCCAGTCGAGCAGCGTGTCGAGCGGCAGGAGCGGCTCGTCGAGCACGCCGGCCATGCGCGACGCGTCGCTCAACAGTGCGTCGTCGCGCTCCGTGCCCGCGAACTCCGGGGCGATGCCGAGCCGCTCGCCGAGCGCCTGTGCGAGCTCGGACACACGGAGCGTGCTCGTGCCGGCGACGTTGAGGACGAACGGCTCGGGGGCGCTCGCACGTGGCAGCGCGGCGAGGGCGCGAGCGTTCGCGTCGCGCTGCCAGATGACGTTCACGTAGCCCATCGCGAGGTCGATCGGCTCGCGCCGGACGATGCGCGCCGCGAGGTCGGTGAGCACGCCGTAGCGGAGATCATGGGCGTAGTTGAGCCGGATGATGCTGACGGGAGTGCCATGCCGGACTGCCGCGGCGGTGAAGAGGCGCTCGCGCGCGAGGCACGAATAGGCGTACTCACCAACGGGGGAAAGCTCGTCCGTCTCGCGCGAGCCGCCGTACGTGGCGGGAGTGAGCGCGTAGACGTTGCCCGTGCTGAAGACGACGGTGCGTGCGCCGGCGTAGCGCTCGG
>JAYUTY010000181.1:0-1855 GCA_043754875.1 Gemmatimonadota bacterium | reverse complement strand
GCCCCCCCTGCGTCAGTGCGGCGACGATGAGCACGAGCGCCGCCCCGCCGGACGCGAACACGGACGTCACCGCCGGCGGGAGTCCCTCGCCCAGCCGGCCGATCATCGGGATGTAGATCGCATAGAGCAGGGCGGAGCAGAGCGCGAGGAGCGCGCCGAGTGGATGGAGGCCGCCACTGCCGGGAACACCGACCATCAGCGCGATGCCGGCGAGCGAGAGCGCCAGCGCCACCGCGCGCGCCGCCGTGAGCCGCTCCGTACCGCGAATCGCGGCGATCAGTGTCACCCACGCTGGATACGTGTAGAAGAGAAACGTGAGCGTCGCAGCCGGGATGTAGCGCAGCGCGGACAGGCTCACGAACGCGATTGCTGCCTGGCCTCCACCAGCCAGCACGAGCAGCGGCAGCGCGCGGCGACCCGCCCGCCGAACTGGCGCGAGCCCGCCGCTCACGATCACCAGCACCACCGCACCCACGGCGTAGCGCCACGCCAGCAGGTCGATCAGCGCGGCACCGCTCCTCGTCGCCAGCGAGATCAGGATCGGGATCGAGCCGAAGCAGCATGCGCTGAAGAGGACGAGCAGCGTGGCGCGCGAAACGTTCGCGCGCTCCGCACCCACCGGCTCCATCACCGGAATGCTCCGCGCATCGCTCAACGGAGCAGGATCATCCATGCGACGCCGAAGTAGATGCTCAATCCGGTCACGTCCACCATCGTGGCCACAAGGGGCGCCGAGGCGCTCGCCGGATCGAAGCCCACCTTGCGCAGCAGGAAGGGCAGCATCGAGCCGGCGAGCGATCCGAAAGTCACGATGCCCACCAGCGAGCAGCCCACCGTCAACGCCACCCGCTGCCAGGCGTGTGTCGGCGATCCGTAGTTGAACCAGCCCATTGTCTGCCACAGGGTGATGCGCAGCATTCCGATCACTCCGAGAATGCTACCGAGCGCCATTCCGGACGGCAGCTCGCGGCTCGCGACACGCCACCAGTCGGAGACGCTCACCTCGCGCAGCGCCATCGCCCGCGTGATGAGCGAGGTCGCCTGCGACCCCGAGTTGCCCCCGGAGCTCATCACGAGCGGGATGAACAGCGTCAGCGCGGTCACCGAGTTGAGCTCGCTGTCGAAGTGCTGCATCACCGATGTCGTCAGCATCTCGCTCACCAGCAGGATGCTCAGCCATCCGGCGCGCTTCTTCAGCATCGCCAGAAAGCCGATCTGCATGTACGGCTCGTCCAGCGCCTCCATGCCGCCGAACTTCTGCACGTCCTCCGTCTGCTCTTCCTGGATCGCGTCGATCACGTCGTCGACGGTGATGACTCCCATCACGTGATTCGACTCACTCACCACGGGCACGACGACGAGATCGTAGTTCGCGATCACGCGCGCGACCTCCTCACGGTCCGCGTGCGGACTCACGCTCTGCACTTCGGTCCACGCGATGTCGGCGAGCCGCGCCCCCTCGGGCGCGGCAAGCAGCTCGCGCAGCGACAGCACGCCGGCGAGCTGCCCCTGCTCGTCGGTCGTGTAGATGGCGTAGATCGCTTCGCGCTTTCCGCTCCTCGCGATCACGCGGACCTTCCGCAGCGCCTCCTCCACCGTGGTCGTCGCCGAGTCGGAGACGAACTCGGTGGTCATCAACCCGCCGGCGGTCTCGGGATCGTAGCGCCGGAGCTGCTCAGTCTCGCGGCGCGCCTCGTCGGCCATCTCCTCGACGATCTCTTCAGCCGTCGCCTCGTCGAGCTCCTCCAGCACGTCGGCGCGCTCGTCCGGCGTCATCGCGCTCACGAGCGCCGCCGCCTGCTCGGCCGTCATCGCCTCGAGCACCTCGGCGCGCAGCTCCTCGTCGAGATACTCG
>JAYUTY010000180.1:0-5629 GCA_043754875.1 Gemmatimonadota bacterium | reverse complement strand
TCGCGCTCGCCGCGCTCCATCTCACGCGAGGTGACGACCGCGGCACGCGCGCGTTCCTCGCGAAGTCGCTGCAGATCGCCGGTGCGCACGATGGCGCGCTCCGTGATCGTTGGGCTCTCGTGCTCGGCTACGTCGCCGATCGTCATGCGGCGGGGGGGGAGCGCGCGGCCGCGCTGGATGCGTATCACAAGGCGCTCGAGATCAGGCCGAACGATCCGCGGCTCGTGCTTGCGATGGCGAACACCGAGCGTGACGGCGCGCACGATGAGCGGGACATGCGGCAGGCGATCGCCGATTACACGCGGGCCGTACAGCTGAACCCGGCGTCGGCGCTGGCGCTCGTGAATCTGGGAATCGCGCAGTCGGCGGCTGGCGACACCGCCGGCGCGGTGGCGAGCTGGCAGCGCGCCGGGCGCCTCGATCCGGGCGAGCCGCTCGCACCCTTCAATCTGGGCAATGCGCTCCTTCTGCGAGGCCAGTTCGAGGCGGCGGCGCGCTCCTACCGTTCAGCGATCGAAGCGGATCCAGGGCTCGCACCGGCGCACTTCAACCTGGCGCGCGCGCTCGCGAGCCAGGGGAGCTACGCGCCGGCGCTGCGCGCGCTCCGCGACGGTATGCGGTTCGACTCCACGAACGCCGACGCGCTGGCCATGGCGTCGCTGCTTCGCGGTCGCGTCGCGCTCCCATCGGCGGCACCCGATCGTCGCGCACGGCCGTAGCACATACAAAGCGCGCCAGGAGAGCCCGCGCGGGCTTTCCTGGCGCGAATGGCCGATCGTTGCTCGACGCGCTTACGGTGTCGGATGTCCGCCTGGATCCGTGCCTGCGCCGCCCCCTGCCCCCTTCGCGAGCTTGCCGGTGATGATCGCGCCGGCAAGCACCGCTCCCACGACGACGGCGGTGCGGCCCTTGTCCAGGACGCGATGCTGCACCGCGACAATCGCATCCGTGGGTACGAGGACCTGCTCGTCCGCCCATGTCACCCGCGTCTCGTCGCGCATCACGCTGCTGACCGCGACCAGATAGCCGCGGTCCGTGACGGTGACCAGCCGTCCATCCACGGTGCGTACTCCTGCGCCGAGCTGCGTGATCAGCCCGGTCGCACCCGGTCCGGTGAGCTGCAGCCGGACCAGGGTGCCAGGAGTCACGTCTCGCAGTGGCAACGCCTCGTAGTGGAGGCACCCCGTTGTGGCCACCAACGCCGCAATCAGGGTACCGCCGGTACAACGGCGAACGAATGCGTTCATGGTGTTACGTGGGTTCGAGGTCGATTGCGGAGAAGATACAGGATGATCAGGGGATCAGCACGCGGGCCGGTGTGAAGGCTGACGGCGTGATCACGTGTGGCGTGCCCGCCAGCGACCGGTTGATCGCGCTGACCCGATCCTCAAGGATACGGTCCAGCCGCGTTTGCGCCTGCGCCACCTCGACACCCAGTTCGCCCGCCCGAAGCGTCTCGCCCGCTGTGGGCGGCAGCATGGGGCGTGCGATCATGCCGGTCACCGTCTGGACCTCTTCACGGAGACGCGGATACTGGCGATAGCCCAATCGCGGCAGTGGTCGCGCCAGCACTGAATCGCGGAAGTGCCGCAGGTCGGTGATCGCCGCCGCGATGTCGCGCACTACAGCCGGGTTGCTGCTCGTAGGCGGCGCGGCGGAATCGGAGCCCGCCAGTGCACTGTCGGCCGCGGCAGGGCGGCGCAGCTGCTCCTGGAGCCGTGTCAGCTGCTGCAGCACGTTGTCGGTGGTGGCGACGATCCGGTTCACGTGCGCCGTCAGCTCCGTCATGCGCACCGCCGCATCGCGCTGTGCCACGAGCTGCACCGGCGTCATGTCGGACCGCGGGTCCAGCTCCACCTCGACGGGCTTCGCGTACTTCTTCCCATTCACCGTCATCGTGACGGTGTACGTGCCAGGGAGCACCGGCGAGCCCAGGTTGGGGTTGAAGCGCGACTCTTCATCGTCCGCGCCTTCGGTCTCGGCCCCAGGTGCCCGGCGTGCGCGCACTGCCGCGAGCGACGTATCAGGCGCTGGTGTCGCCGGCTGGCCAGCAACCGGCGTGGCAGGCCGAGGCGGGGCCGGCGGCGGATCCATGCGCAGGTCCCACGACACGCGGTTCATCCCGGCGTCATCCGCGACGCGACGCAACCGGCGCACCGTGCGGCCGTCCTTGTCCGTCACCGTGATGTTGACCTCACCCGCGGGCTGCGCCTTGAGCTGATACGTGATCAGCGCGCCGGGCAGCGGATTCTCTCCAGTCCACTTCCGCTGGCCGAGGTTGCCGTCGCGACTCCACTCGTTCCATCGCGTCGCCGTCCGGATGTCGAACATCGTCACGTCTGCGCCCTGCGTGGCGTCCATCTTCTGGAGGTGGGTGATGTCGTCGAGGATGTAGAGCCCGCGGCCATGCGTCGCCAGCAGGAGGTCGTTGTCGCGTGGGTGGATCTGGATATCGCGTACCGGGGTGACCGGAACGTTCCCGCGGATCGAGCGCCAGTGTGCACCACGGTCCCAGGATGCCCATACTCCCATCTCGGTCCCGATGTACAGGAGGTTCCGGTTCCTCGGATCTTCCCGCACCACGTGCACCCACGCCGCACTCTTCGGCAGGTCGCCTGTGATCGAGTGCCAGCTCCGGCCGTAGTCGGTGGTCATGTACGCGTACGGCGCGTAGTCGTCGTCCTGGTGATGATCCGCCGCGACGTAGGCCGTGCCCGCATCGAAGTGCGACGCGTCGACAGTGGGAATCCACGCATTCGGCTTGAGGCCGGGCACCTTCGAGAAGGTATTCGACCAGCTCTTGCCGCCGTCGCGCGTGACCTGCACGTTCCCGTCGTCGGTGCCGACCCAGACGACGCTCGAGTCAATCGGAGATGGCGCGATCGTGAGCAGCGTCGTGTGGAACTCAGCCGCCGTGTTGTCCACGACGATCGGCCCACCGGAGGACTGCTGCTTCGCCGTGTCGTTCGTCGTGAGATCCGGCGAGACCACCTGCCACGACATGCCGTAGTCCACGGACTTGAACAGCACGTTGCCGCCGAAGTAGACCACCTTCGGGTTGAGCGGGGACAACGCGATCGGGGAGTTCCAGTTGAACCGGTACTTGTGCGAGACCATCGCGTCGCCCACAGAGCCCACCCGGTTGGGATACGGATAGATCGTCTTCTGCGTGCCCGTGCGCGTGTCGGTGAGATTCAGCATTCCACCCTGCGCGTCGGAATAGACGAGCCACGGCTTGTCCATCACGGGGACCGTGAAGAAGCCGTCCCCGCCCGACACGGTGAACCAGTCGTTCTTCCGGTTGCCCTGGGAGGACATCGTCCGGCTCGCACCACACCAGTTGCCATTGTCCTGCAGGCCGCCGCAGACCATGTACGGCCGCTGCATGTCGTAGTTGATGTGGTAGAACTGCGTGAACGGGAAGGTGTTCACCACGTCGAACGACTTGCCGGCGTCGTAGCTCACCTGCCATCCGCCGTCCGATCCGCTCAGGATGTACTTCGGATTGGTCGGGTCGATCCAGAGGGCCTGATGATCGCCGTGCACGTCGCGCGCGATCGTCTTGAAGTTCACCCCTCCGTCCTCGGACAGATACAGGGATCCCGAGAGCGAGAAGACCCGGTTCGGGTTCTGCGGGTCGACGCGGATGTCCGCGTAGTAGAAGGGGCGGAAGTTGATGTTCGGATCGCGACTCACGGTGCGCCAGCGCGTCCCGCCATCGTCCGAGCGCCACAGCTCCCCCTCGTCTTTCGTCTCGCTGATCGCGTAGACCACGTTCGGATCGCTCGGCGCAACGGCGACACCGATCCGGTCCATGTCCTTGGTGGGCAGTCCGTTGGTCTTCCCCTTCCCGGAGAGGCGCTCCCAGGTCGCGCCACCATTCACCGAGCGATAGACGGCCGTGTTGCCTCCCCCCGACTCCAGGTGCCACGCCCAGCGCCGGTAGGTGTACATGCCGGCGTAGAGGATGTTGGAATTGTTGGGATCGGCGGCGATGTCCGAGCAGCCCGTCTGAGCGTCGACGTACAGCACGCGCGACCAGCTCTTCCCGCCGTCCGTGGTCTTGTAGATCCCGCGCTCCTCGTTCGGTCCCCACTCGCGGCCGAGCGTACAGGCATAGACGATGTCAGGCGAGTGCTGGTCGACCACGATGCGCGCGACCTTTTCCGTCCGGGCGAGACCGATGTGCGTCCAGTGTTCGCCGGCGTCCACCGACTTGTACATGCCATCGCCGATCGACGCATTGTTGCGCGGATTGCCCTCTCCCGTGCCGACGTAGAGCACGTTAGGATCACTCGGCGCAACGGCGATCGCACCGATGGAGGTGGCGCTCTGCTTGTCGAAGATCGGCTTGAAGGTCGTGCCGCCGTTGATGGTCTTGATGATGCCGCCATTGGCGCCCGCCACGTAATAGACGTCCCGATTTCCTGGCACGCCGACCACGACCGAGACGCGACCCGCCTGGTTCGTCGGTCCGACGGAGCGCCAGGCAATACGTCCACGCGCGCTCTGGGTCGAGTCGGGAACGGTGGGCACGGAAGGTGCGCCCGCGCCGGTTTCGGCACTTCGCGACGGCTGTTGCGCCGCGACCGGGCTGTTCACGAGGAGAATTGCAAGGAGCGGAACCACGGCCGAACGAACGGCAAAACGATCCGAGCTGGTTGTCATGTGGTCATCTGGTGGGATAATGAAGACGGCCCACGCGACCTTCCGGTCGCTCACTCGACCGAGTCCACGCGCGCGGAGCATGGCTCGGAGGGCCGGCGACCATTATACGCCGCCGGGCGAGACTCCGCTGGGAGTTTCGGGTGGCACCCGAGCAGCACGCCCGTATCCCGCGGCATGCCTGACCGCCTCCGCGGCCGCGGCGTAGTATTGGTCATGCGAGCCATCACCTCCAGGGCGCCCGCCCCGCACACCATCGTCGTGCGCTGCGTGACACGATCCGAGCGCCCGTGACCGCGCGTAAGAAGGCCCGGACGGCGTGGGCGCAGCTGCCACGCCAGCATCTGCTCGACGTGCGGATCCGCGACCTGAGGCTCACCCTCGACGGCACATGGGTGGCGGACTGCGTGGCACGGCTGCACGACGAGCTCGCGACGCGAGGCATTGCCCTGCGCCCGCACTGCTGGCTCTCGGACGAGTGGTTCTCGCCGCAGAACGTGCCCGGCATCGGCATCCCCTTCTACCTCGTCCACCCGCGCCTCGTGCGACTCGAGCGCAGCATGATGCACGAAGCGGAAGGCGCGTCGAGGACAGAGTGCATGCAGATCCTGCGGCATGAGGCTGGCCATGCGGTGCAGCACGGCTACCGACTGCATCGGCGGCCGAGCTATCAGCGGCTGTTCGGCAAGTCGACGACAAGGTATCCCGCGTCGTACCGTCCCAAGCCGGCAAGCCGTCACTTCGTCCAGCACCTGCGCGCGTACTACGCCCAGGCGCATCCCGACGAGGACTTTGCCGAGACGTTCGCCGTGTGGCTGCAGCCGCGGACGCGATGGCGGACGCGCTACGAAGGCTGGGGCGCACTGCGCAAGCTGGAGTACGTCAACGCCATCATGGGGGAGCTCGAGGGGACTCGACCGCCGGTGAAGTCGCGCGAACGCGTCGCGCCCGTCTCCCAGCTCAC
>JAYUTY010000179.1:0-1857 GCA_043754875.1 Gemmatimonadota bacterium | reverse complement strand
GCACATGCGTCCGGGCCATCGCGCTTTCTGGTCTTGCTTTCGGTGCCGAGGATCTGTCAGTAACTTAGCTCACACTTTCCGCCGAGACGCAGACGCCGTGAGCAGGACCGCAGAACAGGAAACGATGCTCACGACGCGCGATCTGGGCGGCGTCACGCTCGAGCTGCCGACGTCCACGCCGGAAATGCTCGAGACGCTGCGCCACGACCAGCAGGCGCTCGTGCGCGATGCGCTGCTGTGGCAGCGCTGGATCCGCTACCTGGGCCTCGCCGCCCTCGTTGCGCTGGCGCTTGCCTTCGGGCGCGGCGAACCGATGCACCTGCTCTTCCCGATCGCCGTCGTGGCGCTGATCTACGTGGTCAGCGTGGCGATCACCGCGGAAGTCGTCCGGCGCGCCCGGACGATCCACGAGGAGCGCCTCCCCGCTCTCCTCGTCACGCTCGATATCCTGACGATCGCGACGCTCTGCTCGCTGAGCGCCCCGCCCACGGACCAGGCGCGGATGCTGCTCGCGGCGATCCTCGTCGTCCAATTGGCCGCCTTCTACTTCGGACGAGCCCTCGGCGCCTACTCCGCTGCACTCTCGGCGGTGACCTACGTGGTCGCCACGCTCCTGCTCCCTGGCCTCGTCGGCGACGCGCGCCCGTCACCCTCGCACGTCTTCTTCACGGTCGGCATCTTCGTGCTCGTCAGCGCCGTGCTCGTGACCGCGTACGGCAACTTCCGAGAGCGGATGAACCGGCTCCGCCTCTTCTGCAAGCTCGTCGAGGAGGGCGACTTCAGCCGCGCGTTCGTGATGGGGACGGACAAGCGGCCGGATGACCTCACCCTGCTCGCCCAGAGCTTCGAGGGAATGCGGAGCCGGCTCGCCGAGCAGATCGGGACCGACCCACTGACCGGGTGCCTCAACCGCCGCGCGCTCGAGACGCGGCTGCGCGCCGAATGGCGGCAGGCGAAGCGGCGCGCCAACACGCTGGCCGTGCTGGCGATCGACCTCGATCACTTCAAGCAGATCAACGACACGCGCGGCCATCCGTTCGGCGACATCGTGCTCCAGGAGCTCGCCGGCATCATGAAGACTACGGCGCGCGACACGGACGCGGTGGCGCGGCTGGGTGGCGACGAGTTCATCATCGTGCTGCCCGACACCGGCTGGCAGGGCGCGCTCACCTTCGCCGAGCGGATGCGCCGAAAGGTCGACGATTTCTCGTTCGGCGCGGCGACGTCGCCGATGCGGATCACGATCTCCGTCGGCATCGCCCTGGCGCGCGGCACCGACCCCATCTCGCCGGAGATGCTGCTTCAGGAAGCTGACCGCTCGCTCTACAAGGCGAAGAGCGGCGGACGCAATCGCATCTTCGCCTGACCTCGAATCATCCCATCCGACGTCCGTCCCGCACATCCGATGACCACGCCGATACCGCTCGTCACGCTGGACGACCTCACCGCTGCCGCGCGCCGGATCGCGCCGGTGGCCGTGCGCACGCCCCTGCTCCCATTCGACGCCGTGTCGGAGGAGCTGGGCATCTCGCTCTGGCTGAAGCCCGAGATGCTCCAGCGCGGCGGAGCCTTCAAATTCCGCGGTGCCTACAACTTCCTCGCTCAGCTCACCGAGGCGGAGCGCGCGCGCGGCGTGATCGCGCCGTCGTCCGGTAACCACGCACAGGCCGTGGCGCTGGCGGCGAAGCTGTTCGGCGTGAAAGCGGTGGTGGTGATGCCGACGACCGTGACCGCGGCCAAGCGCGGCGGCGCCGAGCGGCTGGGCGCACGTGTCGAGCTGGCGGGGACCACCACGCAGGACCGGATGGACCGTGCCGTCGAGATCATGGAGCGCGAGGGGCTGACGATGGTCCCGCC
>JAYUTY010000178.1:0-16137 GCA_043754875.1 Gemmatimonadota bacterium | reverse complement strand
ATGACTTCCGTCCATCAGTTCGTCGGGGCCGATATTGCGCAACCCCCGGACCAAACATCCGTCCACATCGGACGGAGGGGGTGCGGTAGCATCCGGTTATCGGCTGGCTTTGCGCCCGTATCGATCGATCGATCGCAGCCAAGCCGTGATGCAAGTACCTGTGGCACAACGCATTACGGGAATTCGTGACTGCGGTCACGAACTGCGTTTGGCCCTTGAGCGCCAACGGTTTCCGCCTCAATCCCTCTCCGTCGTAAACAACTGATTGCGCCGCATTCACGGTGAGATGTTGCTGCAATTCGCCAGTATTGTTGCAGACGTGCGACAGCGCCGCGCGGAGGGATTTCCTCCCTGCTCAGACCGGAAGTGGCGACAAATTCGCCCACGCGAGGGGCTCTGGGGAGTCACGCCACTTGACACATGTGGCCAGCCCATTCCGCAATCTGACGCTCGAATCGACATCTGGCTTCGCGCCCTGCACTAGCGCTCTACAGGCTGCTGGGCGCTGATCACTGATTGGGGAAACCACGGTTGCCGCCTCGCGGTCGTTACTTCGTCGCCACGTGTGCTGCGTCGCCGTCCGCTCGGCGGTACCGCGCGCGTCCGCGGACATGATGCGCACGCTCGCATCGACGGTGAGGTGCGTCCAGGCAATGTCGAAGTAGTCTACGTCCACGAGTGTCGATGGCCGCCGCACAAAGCGCCGCTTCGTGAAGACGGTAGAACCCATGTCGATCCCCTACACCCTCACCATGTCGTTCGCGGAAGGGACGAGCGGCAGGAGCAGCTTCTACATCGCCAGTGACGAGTACAGCCCGTATGATGATCCGTAGCCAGTCATAAGGAAGGGAAAGGCACCTTTCTCGACAGCGCGAGCGATCGTTCGCGTCCGCCCCGCTGAATCGATCGTGACCTTCACCGGGTCGCCCGCAAAGTCGAGCTGTACCCTGCGCGGTTCGTGCACTGGTCTACTGATCGACTTGTACTCCAGGACCGTCCGAGCGATCGAGCCGTCCAGTGCGATGCCGGCCGAGCAGTGGAGGAGCACCGTGGCCGGGATGCGTACCCAGTTCATCACATTTCCAGCGGGTACAGGGCTCGCCTTGCGCCTACATTGACGAAGGAAGCGGGTCCGACAATTGCCGCGCTGCGTGACACTCCTCGATCAGCACGGCGCTGGTTCCCCTATGGCTTAAGGACAGGATCTTCCATGGGACTTCAATTCGTACCTTCTGAGCGTTGGTGCCGCGGCACGCTGCCGCTCGTTGTGCTGCTCTCGATGTTCTCGATGCCGAGCGGCCGGGCCGAGGCACAGGCGGCGGCGACGGTCGGGCCGACGCAGCGCGCAGCCGCGGCGGCATGCACCTACGACCAGTGTGCACTGCGGCTCGAGGAGAGCTCGATCCGCCAGGGAATGGAGGGCCGCTTCCTCGGCGACCTGAGCGTCTTCTCCAACATCTCCACCTCGGTCCCCTGGCTCAATGACAGCGCCCGCACCTTCGCGCGGCGTGCTCACTCGGGCCACACGCAGTCCGTGGTAGTGCGCGCACTGGGCGCGGCGAGCTACATCGCGGGCATCGTGGTCGCCTCGCAGGCGGTGAAGGAAGGGTCGGACCGCGCCAGCGGAACGACGGTGACGACGGGCAACGACGCGACGATCAAGCGCTCTGAGTTCTATACGGGGCTAGGGCTCGAGCTCGGCGGCGCGGTGCTCAGCTGGGTATCCGATGGAATGGATCGACGTGCGCGATCGATGCTCTCGCGCGCCGTGTGGTGGCACAATCGGGATGTGGCGCGATAGCGATCGCGCCATCGACCGATCACGCTCTATCTCACGAATCACCAGGCTCTCCGCAGATGCGAATTCCCCTCATCGGTGCCACGGGAACGATTGGCCGGGCCGTGGCTGCCGCGCTCTCGGCGCACGACCTCGTGCTGGCCAGTCGTCGCTCGTCCACCGAGCAGGTGGACATCACCGATCCCACTTCACTACGAGCGCTCCTCGGCCGCGTGGGGCGGGTGAACGCGATCGTGAGCGCAGCGGGCGGCGCGGCGTGGAAGCCGCTGGCCGAGCTGACCGACGACGACTTCGATCGCAGCCTGCGGGACAAGCTGCTGGGACAGGTCAATCTGGCCCGCTTCGGAATGGCGGCGCTCGAGGACGGTGGATCGATCACGCTGACGAGCGGCTACCTGGCCCAGCACCCCATGCCCGGTAGTGCGGCGGTGAGCCTGGTGAACTCGGGACTCGAGGGTTTCTCGCGAGCGGCTGCGCTCGAGGCGCCGCGCGGCATCCGTGTCAATGTGGTGAGCCCACCATGGGTGAGCGAGACGCTGGTCGCGATGGGGCAGGACCCGAAGGGCGGGCTACCGGCGGCCACGGTGGCGAAGTCGTACGTGGACAGTGTCGAGGGAAGCGCAACCGGGCAGGTCATCGCGGCTGGGTAATCACGCACGACCTGGCGCACGAGGCTCGGCGGACGCGATCACGCGCCGCCCTCCAGCGTGGTTGGGTCGTGCAGCACGGGAAAGTTCACAGAATTCGCGATGAAGCAGAGGGCGTGCGCGCGCTCATGAAGTGTGCGGGCGCGCTCCAGATCAGTGCCTCGCGCAACGGTCACCGTGGGGCGCAGGACGACCCGCCGAAAGCGGCCGCCAGCGCTCGCGTCCTCCGTCATGATCCCTTCCGCCTCGTCGACATAGTGGATGACGATGACGCCTGACTCGGCACACAGGTGAAGGTACCAGAGCTTGTGACAGGCGGAGAGGGAGGCGACGAGCAACTCCTCGGGGTTCCAGCGGGTGGGATCACCGCGGAAGCCAGGATCTGACGAGCCCGGAATGGAAGGCTTCGCTGCGCCGGGCACGGTGATCTCGTGCCTTCGCTCGTAGGCTCGATAGCCGCTGGTTCCGGTCCCCGAATTTCCGGTCCACTCGACCGAGACGTGATACCGATGCTCCTTGTCGCTCATGCGACGCTCCGCTGGCGGGCTAACAGATCAGAGTTATGGGGAGATGTGGACATGTTAACATGTACACAACATGAAACCAGGCCAGCTGCAGCCCCTCAAGCGTCAGCAGACGAGCCCTGACCTGATCGCCGACCAAGTTGCGCAGCGACATCCAGCGGGGTGTCGTGGCTCCGGGACATCCCCTCCGGCAGGAGGAGCTCGCGCACCGGTTCGGCGTGAGCCGCCTGCCAATCCGCGACGCACTCCTGCGCCTCGAGGGCGAGGGGCTTGTGGCGGTCTACCCGAACCGGGGCGCGTTCGTCGCCTCGCTGTCGGCGGACGAGGTGCGAGAGATCTACGACCTGCGCATGCTGCTCGAGGGAGATCTGCTGGCGCGCGCCGTTCCGCTGCTTACTACGGCGGACTGGCGACGAATCGACGTCGCCCTCGTCGAGGCAGCGGTTGGCGCCCATGAATTAGAGTGGGCGACGCTCGATCGCGCCTTTCACCTGGTCCTCTACACACCGGCCGATCGGCCACGCCAACTCGCCCTCGCAGCAACGCTGCGCGGCACTGTGGACCGCTACTAGAATGCCTACGCCGCGCTCCCTACTCGTACGACCGAATGGCTGAGCGATCACGAGCGGCTGGTCGCGGCGGCACGGGCAGGTGACGCAGTGGAGGCGCAACAGATCTTGAAGGAACACCAGCGGCGGGCAGGTGAGGTGGTGCTCGCCCAGCTGGAGCCTCCGTCGGCGTGAGCGCCGCCGCCGTTTGGCGCCTTGCTCGGCGCAGCGTGCGCGGCGCTACGCAGTGCGTTTCTGGTACCGGTGGACCGCGAGCGTGAGAATGCCCGCCGCAGAGAGGACGAGAAGGCCGAGCGGCCGCGTCATCTCGCGCAGGCCGGCGCCTTTGATGAGGATCCCCCGGACGATCGTCGCGAAGTGGCGGATGGGATTGAGCTCCGAGAGCAGCTGCACCCAGGGCGGCATACTGTCGATGGGTGTGAAGAGCCCGCCCATCAGCAGGTAGATCATCAGCAGGAAGAAGGTGACGAACATCGCCTGTTGCTGCGTCTCCACGATGGTCGAGATGAGGAGGCCGATGGCGAGTGCCACGACGAGATAGACGCCCACCGCCGCGAGCAGGAGCAGCATGCTCCCGTGCAGCGGGATGTCGAACACGAGCCGGGCGACGAGCAGGCCGAGGAGGAAGTCGAACAGCGCGATCACCCAGAATGGAAGCAGCTTGGCGACGATGAACTCCATCCGCGTGATCGGTGTGACGTTGAGCTGCTCGATCGTGCCCATCTCGCGCTCGCGCGCGATGTTCTGCGCGGTGACGAGGGTGCCGATGATGGTCACGAGCGCGACGAGGATGCCCGGCACCATGAAGTGCTTGTAGCTGAGCGTCGGGTTGTTCCACGAGCGCATCACGGTGACGATGCGCCCGCTCGCGGGCCGACCCTGCCCTCCTGCCTCGGCCGTCGAGGGGCGCTCCATCTGAAGCTCGCGCGCATATGCAGCGACGATCTGCGCCGCGTATGACTGGACGATACCGGAGGCCGCGCCCTTCTCCGAGTTCACGTCGAGATGCACACCATCGGTTCCGGTCCGCACCAGCGTCTCTGCGAAGTGGCTCGGGATGGTGACGACGAGCGTCACGCGCCCACGCAGCATCGCGTCGTTCGCGAGTGCTGGCGACGGCGATGCGCCTTCCACGCGAAAGTATCCCGAGGCGCCGAGTCGACTCACGAGGCCACGCGAGACGCTGCTGCGATCGTAGTCCACCACCCACATGGGCGTCTCGCGGACCGCGAACGTCGCGGCGTTGCTGAGCACGAGCAGCTGCAGCAGCGGCATCATGATGAGCTGCACCATCGTCGTGCGGTCACGCGTCACGTGCAGCACCTCGGCGCGTGCCAGCGCGAGCGTGCGGCGGACGAACGGGGAGTCCAGCAGCCGCCCGATCACTGGAGACGCGCGTTGAAAGAGCGCGCGGCGGCCGTCATCAGCACGACAGCCATCGCCACGAGCACGAGCGTCTCGGGCCACAGGTAGGCGAGCCCGACGCCCTTGAGCATGATGCCGCGGGCGATCAAGACGAACCACTTGGCCGGAATCGCGTTGGCGATCCACTGCAGCACGCGCGGCATGCTCTCGAGCGGAAAGATGAAGCCGGACAACATCTGCGTGGGCAGCATGGTGATCATCAACGCGCCCAGGATGGCGACGCGCTGCGATGACGTTCGAGCCGAGATGAGGATGCCGAGCGCGAGCGAGACAAGGATGAACAGCAGCCCCTCGGCAAGCAGCAAGGTGACGCTTCCACGGATGGGGACATGGAACACGAGATGAGCTTCGGCGAGCACGAGCAGCACGCTCACGAAGCCGATCGCCAGGTACGGGGTTACCTTGCCGACGATGATCTGCCAAGGGCGGAGCGGGGAGACGAGCAGCGCCTCCATCGTTCCTGATTCCTTCTCGCGCGTGATCGAGAGCGCGGTCATGAGGGCAGAGATGATCGTCAGCACTAGCGCCATCAGCCCGGGCACGAACAGGTTGGCGCTCGCGCGCGTCGGGTTGAATCTCGCACGTGCTTCGGTGACGATGCGAACGCCGCCAGCCGGCATGCGATCTCTCTCGTACTGCTGCACGACGGCGGCGACGTAGCTCTGGCGCGCGGCCCCCGAGTTCGGCTCGGTCGCGTCGCTGATCACGAGCAGCTGCGCAGACTCGCCACGTGCCAGACGCGCGGCGAAGCCTGGCTCGAACATCACTGCGACCTGCGCCGCATCCGTCTCGAACAGGTGGTCAAGCGGTGCGAGCGAGGGGAGCACGGCTACGATGCGAAAGACGTGAGTGGCCGAGAAGCGATCGCGGATGGCGAGGGTCGTCGGGTCGGGAGCCGGATCCACGATCGCCAAGCGTACATCCTCCACATCCGTACGAATGGAGTAGCCGAACAGGATCACCTGGACGACGGGCAGCAGCAGGAGCACGGCGAGGGTCCGTCGATCGCGGAGGATGTGGTACACCTCCTTGCGAAGGAGCCCCGTGAGCGCGCTCACGACTGCGCCGCCGCGGGGCGTGCCGTGCCTTCCGGGCGGACGAGGCGCACGAAGAGCTCGTCGATCGACGAGACGCCGGCCTCGCGCTTGAGATCGGACGGCGCGCCGAGGACGGCGATGCGTCCAGCGACCATGATCGAGATGCGGTCGCAGTACTCCGCCTCATCCATGTAGTGCGTCGTGACGAGGACGGTCGTGCCGCCTTGCGCCGTCTCGTAGATCATCTCCCAGAACTGGCGGCGGGTGATCGGGTCGACGCCACTCGTCGGCTCGTCGAGGAAGAGCACGCGCGGCCGGTGGAGCAGCGCGACGGACAAGGCGAGCTTCTGCTTCCACCCGAGCGGGAGCGAGCCGACGATCGAATCAGTGGCGCGCTCGAGGCCGAGGCGATCGAGCATCTCGCGTAGCCGGTCGTCGATGTCGCGCGAGCGGACGTCGTACAGCCCGCCGTAAAGGCGGGCATTCTCGTGCACGGTGAGATCGTCATACAGCGAAAAGCGCTGGCTCATGTAGCCGATCTGCCGCTTCACAGCTTCCGTCTCACGAACCACGTCGCAGCCGGCGACGATCGCCGTCCCGCTGCTCGGCGCGAGCAGCCCGGTGAGCATGCGCGTCGCCGTCGTCTTCCCCGCGCCGTTCGCGCCGAGAAAGCCGAATACCTCGCCGGCCGCGACGTCGAAGGTGATGTGATCCACGGCGGTGAAGCTGCCGAAGGTGCGCGTGAGATCCTGGACGTGGATCGCTGCGTCCGTCACGCGGCGGTTGCGTTTGGCGCCGCGGCGGACGGTCCCGCACCGGGTGCCAGCTCGTCGGGTGATCCCATCAGGGCGATGAAGGCATCCTCGACTGTCGGCTTGATCGCATGGACGTCGGCGCCGGCGATTCCCTGCGATTGCAGGTGTGCAACGACCTCGCGCGCGATGTCGTCGGCGGGCAGGTCGGTGCGCCGGTCGGCGTAGTGCAGCGTTTCCCCAAAGGGAAAGACCGAGTACGTGTGCGCAAAGGCGCGAAGGGTGCGCAACGCGCGGTAGCGATCAGGGGCGCGAACGGCGAACAGCGGATGTCCGAAGCCAGCCGCGACGGCCTGCGGCGTATCGATCGCCAGCAGCCGCCCGCCCTGCACGAGCGAGAGTCGGTCGCACCGGTCCGCCTCGTCCATGTACGGAGTGGAGACGAGAATCGTGAGCCCGTCACGCCGCATGGTCGCGAGGAGGTCCCAGAACTCGCGCCGCGAGACGGCATCCACGCCGGTTGTCGGCTCGTCGAGCATGAGGATCTCCGGGCGGTGCACGAGGGCACAGCAGAGTGCGAGCTTCTGCTTCATGCCGCCGGAGAGGGCGCCGGCGCGGCGGTCGCGGAACGGCTCGAGCTGCGAGTAGATCGGTGCGATCAGCGCGTACTGCTCCTTGACCGTCGTCCCGAACACCGAAGCGAAGAAGCTTAGGTTCTCCTCCACGCTGAGATCGGGATAGAGCGCGAAGCGTCCCGGCATGTAGCCGATGCGTCGTCGCAGCTCCCAGAGCTCCTCTACGACGTCGCGGCCGAGCACGTGGGCGTGGCCGGAATCAGGCACGAGCAGTGTGGTCAGGATGCGGAAGAGCGTCGTCTTCCCGCCACCATCGGGACCGATGAAGCCGAACAGCTCACCCGGCTGAACCTCGAACGAGATGTCGTCGAGCGCCACGACGGAACCGTAGCGCTTCACGAGCTGCTCGACGACGACGGTTGCGCTCACCGGGACGCCGCCTGCGTGGCGAGCTGCACGTCAGCCGGCATCCCGATCTTGAGCATGCCGCCGAGGTTCGGAACGCGCAGCTTGATGGCGTAGACGAGGCTCGTCCGCTCGTCGCGTGTCTGGATGGGAGTCGGCGTGAACTCGGCTTCCGAGGACACCCACGCCACGATCCCGGTGATGAGCTGCCGGCCCGTGCCGCCGACATCGACGCTGACCTGCACTGGCTGCCCCACCTTCACGCGCGCGAGCTGCGGCTCGGTGACGTACGCCCGCAGCTCCATCGTGTCGAGGTTGGCGATCCTATAGAGCGGCTGTCCCGTCTGGACGAACTCGCCGGTCCGCACGTATGTGGTGAGCACGGTGCCGTTCACGCTGTTGACGACGTGACTCCGGGCGATCTGATCGCGGATCTGCGACACCCGCGCATCGACAGACGATGCCTCGCGCGTGGCGGAGGTGCGCTGCGATCGCGCGCCAGCGCGCTGCGCCACGAGCGTGCGATAGTCGCGCTCGGCCTGGTCGAGCTGCTGGGCGGTGGCCGCCTGCACCGCGAAGAGGCGGCGCGTGCGCGCATACGCACGCTGCGCCACGGTGAGCTGGGCATCGATGGCGCCGAGCTGGTGCGAAGCTTCGTCGACGCGCGCCGAGCTCGCGGCGTGCTGCGCCGCCACCTGTTCCAGCTGGAGGACGAGCGCAGACGTGTCGACCACGGCGGCGGTTGCGCCCGAAGCGAGCTTGCTTCCCTCGACGGGAGCAAAGGACTCGATCTTTCCGCTCGACTGCGAAGCGATCACGGTTTCCGTCGCTTCGATGTGCCCGTACGCGTCGGGCTCAGGGGTGGAGCGGCAGGCGGGAACAACGAGCGCGAGCACCAGCGCAATTGCCGCGCTGGTTGGCTGGGAGGTGAAGCGCGAATGCGGCATCAGGGAACCTCCACGCCGAGCGTGTTGAGAAGGGTGGTGCGCGCCTGCTCGAGCGCGATGCGATGCTGGGCGCGGCGGAGACGCGCCGTGAGGAGCTCGGTGCTTCGGTCCACGTAGATCGCGGCGGTGACGACGCCCTCCTTCAGCTGCGCCTGTGCGTCGCGGACGACCTGCGCGCGCAACGCGATGACCTGCTCGTCGAGCGCGAGGGTGCTGTCGAGCCGCGCGATCGTCGCGATCACCGGCTGCACCGAGCGCTCGAGCGCCTGCGCGAAGGCCGCCTCGTTGGTCGCGACAACCTCGCGCTCCACCTCGAGCAGCTCGCGATCGCGTGCGGTGGTCCCCCACCGGAATGGAGTCCAGTGCGCCTGCACGCCGGCGAGCCAGTAGCCCTGAAAGTCGGCGCTCAGCATGTCGAGGCCCGGTCGCCCGTAGCCGACACGCGCGAACGCGGAGACGCGCGGGAGATCCTGTGCGGCGACGGCACGGCTCTGCTGCGCCAGCCGTGCGCGTGTTGCCGCGAACTGCTCGAACTCCGGACGCGCGCGCATCGTATCGAGCGAGCGAAGGAGCTGGCTCGCGAGGGGGGTGGTCGAGGGAAGCACGAGGACGGCGTTTCCCGAGAGTGGACGCCCTCTGAGCAGGGCAAGCCGGGCGAACGCCGCCGTGCGATCCGCGTCGAGGGCAAGCCGATCCTGCCGCCGCTCGTCTCGTGTTGCGGCGAGCGACGCGGTGTCGGCGCGGAGCGCTGATCCCTCATGGAAGCGGGCGACCACCTCGCGAAGCCTCGCCGTGAGATCGATGATCGCTGCGTCCGTCTCCGCGACGCGCTCCTGGAGGGCGGCGGCGCTGAAGAACGCGTCGGTCACCTCCTGGCGCAGCGCGAAGAGCGTCGTTCGGATCTGCGCTCGCGACTCCGCGAGCCGCGCGTGCTCGAGGTCGCGCCGGGAGGCGAGCGTGGGATCGACGATCGCCTGCTCTGCGGCGAGGTGGGCGTCGTACGTGTCGTGCGGGGGTGTCGGGATCGAGATGCCGGGCAGCGGGATCGCGATCGACGTCACGGCTGACTGGTACTGTCCCCGCCCGTCGAAGGCGATCGACGGCAGTCGCTCGGCCGCGAGAGTGCGCAGCCGGAGCCCGGCTGCGGTCTCCTGTAGCGCGAGCTGGCGCTGCCGCGGATCGAGGCTCATGGCGCGAGCGAGCAGCTCGCGGTAGCTGATCGAGTCGGGGGCGGCGTGCTGGCCCTGCGCGCTGGCGCTCTGGACGAGGCAGCAGCCGACGAGGGTGGCCATGAGGTGTGGACGCAGAAGACGTCTCATGGCCGCATCGCCGCGAGGAAGAAGTCTGAAAGCGTGCGCTTTCGCTCCTCGATGAAGTCACCGAATCCCGCGTCATCCATTCCGGTGGCGGCGCACAGCAGCGGTTTGGCCGCGAAGGGGAAGATGCAGAGCGAGACGAGGTTCGCGAGAAACTGCGGCGCCGAGATGGGGCGAATCGAGCCGGCTCTGGCACCTTCGTCGAGCTGCTGCTGGAGGGCTGCGAGGAGCGCAATTGGCGGTACGCCGCCTCGGAGGTGGCTGAGCATCTCGACGAGTTGCCGGCCGCGCTCAGGATCGTTGTTGAGCTCGCCGATGATGTAGGCGGGTGCGTAGGGTGTGCGGGAGAGCTGATCGAGGTAGATGCCGATCACGCTCCGCACCTTGTCTTTGAGCCCGCCGTCGGAGCGCACGACTTCCATGACGCGGGGGAAGATGCCGATGGCGACGCGCTGAAAGACACCCTCCGCAAGGCGACTCTTGCTGCGGAAGTAGTAATGAAGGAGCGCCTTGTTCACCCCTGCCTCGTCGGCGATCTCCTGCATCCTCGCCCCCGCGGTCCCGCGGCGCACGAACACGGTGTGCGCGGCGTCGAGGATCCGTTGCTCGGCGCTCGGATCGACCGGCGCAGGTACTGCTGTTGGCATTTTAACCGTTTTGTTTGACCATTTGGTTAATATCAGTTAAATCAACTCGCCATGTCCGCACAAGCCAACAGCTGATCGCGTGGGGAACGATCAGCCTATTTATGGGTCAGCTCGGGCGCGAGGAGACAGAGTGCGCGTTGGCAGTGGTATCGAGCACAAGGGCTACGTGCGTGGCCACCCACAAATCGCCGCCTACACGGATCGGCATTTTTGATGATGTCGCGATAGTGACTTAGCATTGATAACTCACAATGGGTCCCACGCGGTTCACCGATGGCCAGGCGGATGCTTCAACGAGGGACGCGGGAGACGAATGCGCGGACGTGCAAGTAACCGCGCTCACGTGCATCCTGCGCTTCCGCTCAGCGCTACTTTGTCCCACTACGGCGGCCGAAACGCGCACTACACTCACTGCTTCGGCTCTGCCGCTCACCTGCCGCCCATGACTTCACGCGTCGACGCACGCTCGGTCCGCACCACGGTCATCACCCCGATCGGGGAGCTCCTTCTCACGGCGAACGTCGTCGGCGTCACGGGAATTCATTTCGACGGCCGGTGGCCGGCCGACGCCGTGCTCGCGGCGTCGAGCGATGCTTTCGATGACGTGATCCTGCGTGAGGCGCGCGCGCAGCTGGACGAATATTTTGTCGGGAGGCGGCGCGCCTTCTCGCTTCCATTGTCGCTGGGCGGAACGCCTTTTCAGCGGCAGGTCTGGGAGATGCCACAACACGTGCACTGCGGCGAGACCGCGTCGTACCGCTCGATCGCCGAGCGCATCGGCAACCCGCGCGCAGTGCGCGCGGTTGGGGCGGCGAATGGGCAGAATCCGGTGCCGATCGTCGTACCCTGTCATCGCATCATCGGCACGACCGGATCGCTGGTCGGCTTTGGCGGAGGGCTCGCGTGCAAGCGATGGTTGCTGGAGCACGAGGGCGCGCTGACGACGGAGCTCATCGCGAATTGACGACGCGGGCGCGAAATATCGTGGCAGCGATCAGCGCCTCGCGTCCAGCGCCATTCGCGCTGCAAGTCCGCCGAGCACCGTGGCCATCAGGTAGCGCTGGACCCGGGCCCAGGTGGGACGCTGTCCCATGAAGGCGGCAACGCTGCCGGCGGTCCAGATGATCGTGCCGTTGACGAGCATGCTGACCGTGATCTGCGCCCCGCCGAGCTGCAGGCTCTGGGTGAACACGCTGCCGCGGGCGGGGTCGATGAACTGTGGGAGCAGCGACAGATAGATCGCCGCCGCCTTCGGATTGAGCACATTGGTCAGGAGTCCCATCATGAACAGCCGTCGCGGCGAGTCGGGCTGCAGCTCTCGCACTTCGAACGGTGAACGCGCGCCTGGACGGACCGCCTGCCAGGCGAGATAGGCGAGATAGGCTGCGCCGGCGAAGCGGAGCACGTCGTAGGCGAGCGGCACCGCCATCGCGATGGCAGTGATGCCGAAGGCGCTCAGCAGCAGATAGATCACGAAACCGAGCGCGACGCCCGCGAGCGACACCAGGCCTGCGGCGCGCCCCTGACAGACCGAGCGCGAGACCAGGTACATCATGTTCGGCCCAGGCGTCAGTGCCATTCCGAGCGTGACCGCGGTGAACGCCAGCAGAGAGCTTCCCGGAACCATCACTCCTCCGTCACCATGTTGCCGCGCCGTAGTCCGCTCGACAGGATTCTCCCCCACTCGCGACGTCGATGCCAATCTCCACTTGAAAATAGAACACGAGTGCTGCGTCCGCGGCTTCACCTGCACATGACAATTCTCGCGATGCCGATTGCGGCAGCCACAGGTTTCAGACGTGAACGCTGAACGACCGCTGGTCGCCCTCGTGACCTTCGCCGCGCACCCCGAGCTCACGGCGGATGACCAACTGCTCGCCGACGCTCTGGTGGGACACGGAGTGGCCGGCCACGCTGTCGCATGGGACAGCGACGCCGATTGGGACGGCTACGGCGCGATCGTGCTGCGCTCCTGCTGGGACTACCACCGTCGGTTGCCAGCCTTCCTCGGATGGCTCGACAGACTCGACGCGGCAGGCGTCACGGTGTGCAATCCTGTGCACGTGGTGCGGTGGAATGCCGACAAGCGCTACCTGCGCGACCTCGAGTTGCTCGGCGTACCGGTCGTGCCCACATGGTGGTGCGAGCGCTCGGACGACGCGACACTCGCTGCCGTGCTTGCCGACACCGGGTGGGACGCCGTGGTGATCAAGCCGAGCGTCTCGGCTTCGGCGCAGCACACCTGGCGCACCTCGCGGTCCGCTGCCCGAGAGGATGATGCACGGTTCCGCGCGCTCAGGAAGCGCGGCACCGTGCTCGTCCAGCCGTTCGTCTCCGCAGTGACCGACGACGGAGAATGGTCGCTCGTGTTCATCGCGGGCGTGTACAGTCACGCGGTGCTCAAGCGTCCACGCGCGGACGACTTCCGCGTGCAGCACGAGCACGGTGGCGGCGCGGTCCTGGCGGTGCCGAGTGCTGCGACGATCGAACAAGCAGAGGCTGCGCTTGCGGCGGTCGGCACATTCTTCGGCAGTGCGGACCGCGCAGCGTTCCTCTACGCGCGCGTCGATGGCTGCGTCGTGGACGGGACGTTCGTGCTCATGGAGCTCGAGCTGATCGAGCCCGCGCTATTCCTCGGTGAGGCGCCAGGCGCGGCCGAACGTCTCGCGACGGCGTTGGTCCGGAAGCTGTCGCCGAAGCTGTAGCTATCGTCGGGCGCAGCTCGAGTCGGCGCGAGGAAGTGCCGTGACGAATTCGACCAGCGCGTCCGCTGCCTGGGTGGATCGCAGGATATCGTAATGGCCATCGCCGACGGCGGCGACGAGCCTGCTCCCCTGCCACGCACGCGCGATCGCCTCGGCGTGCGTCCAGTCGACCTCCGCGTCGGCTGGATCGTGGAGGATGAGCGCGGGCACGTTCACGACCGCCGCAGCGCGCGCGGCATCGAAGAAGGCGAGCTCTCGGCCGACGCGCTCCACGAGTTGCCGCTCCAACCCAGTGGCGCGCGCGTCGGGCAAGCCGATGAACCGGCGCATGCGATTCAGGAAGAGGGCAGGCCCTCGGGCCGGGGCAAGGAGAACGGCGCCGCGCACCGAGAGACCAGCTTCCAGAGCCAGGGCAACCGCTGGTGCGCCGAACGAGTGAGCGACGAGGGCGTGCAGCGGTTCGGTGGTGTCGGGCGTGATCTGGCGCGCCACCTCCGGGAGCACGCGCATCCATTCGGCGAGGGAGGTGCGGCGCCCGGGCGACCGTCCATGCGCCGGCATGTCGATGGCTACTGCCCGGAAGCCGGCATGGGCGAGCCGGCCCGCCATCGGTGCCATGTCAGCCGCGCGGCCACTCCACCCATGCACGAGCAGGACTGTCGGTCCGGCCCCCCAGCTCCAGCATGCGATCTGATGCCCGGCCGCGTGCAGCACGAGCTCGCGCGCAGGGAGCCCTTCCACCACGGGATCTCGCGGCCGGCGGCGCTTGGGCGTGAGGAAGAGTGCGGCCGCCTGACGCTCGGCCAATCGCGGAGCGACCCGGCTCGCCAGGCCGAACCAGAGGCGCAACAGGCGGCCGATCGTCCCACCCGATGGCAACGGCGGCAATGAGCCAGAAGTGCGAGACGGGGTGAGCGCAGCAGAATTCGTGTCGCGTTCGGTCGACGATACGGGAATCGGCTTGTGGGCCATCGTGCACGCTCGGCAGTTTCAGTGTGCCTGGCCGCCCGTGAGGCGCGAGATCAGGACTTTCGATACGATACGACCGGTCGTGCTATTAATCAAGATTCCGGATGCTTTCGTTTCCCAAGCTGCCCTTTGCGGCCCGGTTGGTTGCTGCTGGCGACCGATCGTGCTACAGTATGCGATGCCCCGTGTCAAACGAACGCGTCGACAGCTCGTGGATAGAGCGCTCGCGCTGGCGAGTGTCGTTGGTCTCGAAGGCATCTCGCTGGGTGTCCTGGCCCTGGACGTCGATCTGTCCAAGAGTGGTCTCTATGCGCACTTCCGTTCCAAGGAAGCGCTGCAGCTCGCCGTACTGGCCGAGGCGATCGACCGCTTCACGGCAGTGGTGGTGGCGCCGGCGCTCGCCGCTCCACGCGGGGAGCCGCGACTCATCGTCCTCTTCGAGCGTTTCGTGGCGTGGATCTGCACGGGCGGCAGCGCGACCCGCGAGATCTCCGACGTGGAGATCGGTGCGGCGATCGAGCCGGCACCTCGTGGGACCGGGTGCATCTTCATGGCGTTGTCCCAGGAATACGACGACCGCCCGGGCACGATCCGCGATGCCCTCGTTCGCTCGCAACGCGATTGGCGCGAGACCATCGCCCGCGTCGTCCGCGGCGCGGTGGACGAGGGGCATTTCCGCGCCGATCTCGACGCCGAGCAGATCGCGTTCGAGTTCGTCGGAATCGCGATGACGTTCCAGCAGTCACAGAAGCTGCTTGCCGACGAGCGTGCCGGGGAGCGAGCGCGCGCGGCATTCGAGTCGCTGCTCGCGCGCAGCCGGGGGCGGCGCTCAGTCAGCGCGTGACGGGTGCGCTTACCTGATCCACAGGACCCACACGAACTAGTAGAGGCTGAAGCGGAGGCCGATGTGTGTCGCCAGGGCGTGCTCCCGACCGCGCACGTATCCGAAGCGCTCCTCGACGCTGATGCCGAGCGGGACCCGGTCATTGGGGAGGAGCAGCGCGCCGGCGAGCGCCTCGAGCCCGAGTCGCGTGCCCTCCCATTCTGACTGCACGCCGCCGCTCCGATTGGCCGAGACACTCATGCCGGCGAACGGCACGAACCATCCCTCGCTGTCGGGCGGCAGGAGGCGGATGTCAGCGGAGAGCCGACCTCGGCCCGACCCGAGATCGCGCTGGCGCTGATACTCCACGGCGATCGCGGTCCAGACATCGGCATGACCGGCGTGGGCGACGAGGCCCACGTCGCCGGAAATGCCGGACGACGCGGGGCGACCGTTCCGGGCCGGCACGAGGACACCCTGCACGCCGATCACCTGCGCGTGGAGGCTCACAGGACAGAGCGCACTCCCGACGAGCATCAGTACCCCGGAAGCGAGCGCGGCAAACGCCTCATGCAAGGGGCGGCGCGGCGTCCGCTGAGGAGCCGACGGCGAACACGCGTCGCCTGATGTGTGCTGCAGACGTGACCGGATCATCGAGACTGGATGGCGAAGGCGACGACGATGGCGCGGGCGAAGCGCCGAGGAGCTCGGACTTGGATAGCTAGCGACCCGACTCCCGCGATGCGACCCTGGACCGGTCAGTCGACCTTCGCGCTTTTTGAATGGAAGGGGAGATGCAACATCACCCCGCGCGCAGACCGCGCCCGCTCCCGACTGAACTTCGCTGGCCATCCCTGAGCGCCACTTGGCCATTCACGATCACCAGCGGAATCCCCACCGGATACTGGAACGGCATCGCGAAGGTGGCCGTGTCGGCCACGGCGAGACGCGGCTGTGGCGGCTGTGGCGGCTGTGGCGGCTGTGGCGGCTGTGGCGGC
>JAYUTY010000177.1:0-5679 GCA_043754875.1 Gemmatimonadota bacterium | reverse complement strand
CGACCTTTGGATAGAGCCCCAGCTCGTTGATGATCGGCATCGCCGGCACAGCGCTCTGGTCGAAGCGCCAGAAGGCGATCGAGCGCGAGTCGGGGCTCCAGCGAAACGCGTCGGAGAGACCGAGCTCCTCCTCGTAGACCCAGTCGGTCGTGCCGTTGATGACGTTCTCGCTGCCGTCATGCGTGAGCTGCTGCTCGGCGCCAGTCGCGAGTGTGGTGACGAAGAGGTTGTTGTCGCGGACGAAGGCGACCTGCTTCCCGTTCGGGGACACCTTCGCGAACATCTGGAGCCCGCTCTGTCGCGAGGCGGGCACGAGCTTGCCCGTACGGAAGTCGTAGACGTCGAACAGGCCGCGGGTGTTCTGCCGCCAGACCTGCACGGAGTTGTGGAAGAGGATCGCCTGCTGCTCGTCGGCGCCGAGCGTGAGGTCTTCGACGTCGAGCCGCTTCCCTTCGGCGGAGAGTTGATTCGCGGTGGCGAGGACCTTCTCGGTGCCATTGGCGATGTCGACGCGAACAAGCTCGGTGCCACCGTCCTTTGCAGGCCGGGCCTCGATGTACGCGCTGCCAGTCCGCGACCAGGCAGGCTGCGGGATCGCGCCGCCTCGGAAGTCAGGGCTGGCGAAGATGCGATCGACGGTGATCCGCGTTGGATCGCGCGTGGGATCGGTGGTCTGCGCAGCCACGGGAGCGACAGGCGCGAGCAGACAGGCGAGGACGGTGAGGCGAGAGATGGAAAAAATGCGCATGGCTGGCCGGGGGATGAACGCAACACGGGCCGGCGCGGGCCGGCCCATGGGACGCGAGGCGAACAGCTGTGGACTAGAGCTCGAGCGGATCGAGCTGATCGACCTGGTCGGGCTTGCCGCTGGAGACGGCGCCCTTCGCGCGAGTCTCGGCAGCAGCGGCAGGCGGGGCACCCTGATCGATGTCGCCCTTGACGTTGCGCTGGAAGTCGTTGATGTCCTTGTCCTTGGCGCCGGCGCCGACGAGCGAGCGAATGGCGTTGGCGGCGGTGCTGACCGGGACGCCGCGCGAGACGATGTCGGCGAGGACGGTGAACGGCAGCGTGAGCGAGCGTCGCAGCCCGCTCTGCTTCTTCATCTTGCCCAGCTCCACGGCGGGCACGCCAGCGTGCATGGCGGACGCGGCGGCCTTGATCTCCTCGGTGGTGGCAACGGTGCCGAGAGCGCGATGCGCGCTGGCCATCGCCACGGCCAGCGAGCGGACGGCGGCGATGATGCGGGCCGGGTCAGCGCCCTTGGCCAGCCCTTCGTCAGCCTTCTCCGCGAGCGGCTGCGTGGGGATGCCCTGCGCGCTGGCAGAGTCGATGATCGCCAGGATGGCCGCACGCGTTGGTGCATCGAACCGCGGCATCACGCGGGGGTCCTGCGCGTGTGCAGACGCGGTGGCTATGGCGAGCAGCAGGACAACGAACCCACGAAACATGCGCGTGCTCACTTCGTTCCATCCTCCACGACGAGCGCACTGCTCGGTCGGCCAAAGTCGTCACCCGACGAGCGCGGAGCGCTCGGGTCGGCCATCCATTCCTTCCCGTTCACGACGAAGGCGTAGCGATGCACGCCGGCCGGGACCGGGGCGGTGACGCTCCAGACGCCTTCATGATTCGTCGCGACCAGGGCGGTGTCGCCCAGGCCCCAGTCGTTGAAGTCGCCAACGACGGCGACACTTCGAGCGGCCGGCGCGACGAGCACGAACTGGATCGGCTCGTTGACCAGCACACCCGCGAGGCGCACGACCGGCTGCCGCGTGCGAACGACGCCGAGCGTCACGACGGCCACGAGGCCGGCGGCGATCAAACCGGCCCAGGCGGGACGATGCACGATGACCGCGGCGGCGCCAAGCCAGCCACGTCGCGCACGCTTCTCGGCGTAGAGCCGACGCACGCGAACCATCAGCCGGCGATCGAACGACTCATCGAGTCGCACCGGTCGCTGCAGCTCTTCGACGATCATCTCGAGCGTCGTACGTCCCCACTCAGGCACTGTGAACCTCCTTCAACAGAATGCGCAGCCGATCGCAGGCGCGCAGGACTCGCATCTTGAGCGCCGAGACACCTACGCCGGTGATCTCCGACATCTCGTCGTACCCCAACTCCTCGACGTACTTCAGCAGGAACGCCTCGCGCTGCTCAGCGCTGAGCTCGTCAACTGCGCGTTCGATCTCCTCGCGCCACATCGTCTGCTCCGCTGGATGCTCTAGCGAAGCGTTCATGAGCGCGCCTTCGTCGTGCACGAACGTCTGCCCTCGTCGCACGCGCCGTGCCCCGCTCGTGCGGCACCGATTCACGAGAATACGAAACAGCCATGCGCCGAAACGCTCCGGCTCCTCGCACCTCGCCAATGACCGGTAGGCGCGCGTGAAGGCGTCCTGCAGTGCCTCCTCGGCATCCTCCCGGTTGCCCAGCATGTGAACCGCGTAGCGTGCGTAGCGGTCCCGATAGCGGGACACGAGCGCACCATACGCATTCACCTCGCCGTGCAGTACTCGCGTGACGAGTGCCGCATCCGAGCTCTCCATACCCTCAAGACCTTGCATCGACTCCCACGGTCACAGTCGGGACGCACCTTGGCGCCAGGCGCACGGCGCGGCTGGCGGAGGTGGTCCGGATCGGCTGAAATCTACGGCAGGGACGAGCCGGCCGCAGGATAGAAGCGGCTCCGCTCCCTGGCCTGCTCCACCAGCAGACGGGCGGGGGTGAAGCGACCGGGAAAGCGGCCGTCGAGCGCCTCGAGCTGCGCGACGATCTCCCGCGCCCCCTCGGCGTCCACGTACCGGAACGGCCCACCACGGAAGGGAGGGAAGCCGATCCCGAACACCGCGCCGATGTCGCCATCGCGGGCCGAGCGAAGCACTCCCTCCTGCAGGCAGCGGGCGGCCTCGTTGACCATCGCGAGCACGCAGCGCTGCCGGATCTCCCCGGCATCGAATGGAAAGCGGGTCGCGCCGTGCGGGAGGAGCTCGTAGACGCTGACGTCCACTTCCCCCTTCTTCCCCTCCGTGTCGTAGCGATAGAAGCCCAGCTTGCCCTTGCGCCCCGTGCGCCCGGACTCGACCACGCGCCGGAGTGAGTCGCTGGGCGACATCCGCCCGCCGAAGGCATCGAGCAGCGTCTGCCCGACCTTGCCGCCGACGTCGATGCCGACCTCGTCGAGCAGGGTGATCGGCCCCACCGGAAAGCCGAACGCGACGAGCGCGGCGTCCACGTCCTCGATCCGCGCCCCTTCGTCCAGCAGGCGGCCCGCCTCGTTCATGTAGGCGGAGAGCGTGCGCGTGGTATAGAAGCCGGGCGCGTCGTTGACGACGATCACCGTCTTGCCCAGCCGCTTGCCGTATGCGACGGCCGTGACCACGGCGTCGCTGTCGGTGCCCGGCGTCGTGATCACCTCGAGCAGCGGCATCTTGTGCACGGGCGAGAAGAAGTGCATGCCGAGCACACGGCCGGGGCGCGCTGCCGCTTCGGCGATGCGCGCGATGGGGATCGTGCTCGTGTTCGACGCGTACACGGCCTCCTCACCGAGGTGCGGCTCGACCTCACGCAGCACGCGGTGCTTGAGCGCGAGATCCTCGAACACCGCCTCGATCACCAGTGTGGCGCGACGGAAGCCGGAGAAGTCGGTGGTGCCGCCGGCGAGGAGGAGCTGGTCGTCGTACTGGAGGCGCGTGATCCGCTTCTTCTTCAGCTGCTCGCGCAGCACCTCGCTCACCGCGGCGATCCCGTGCCCGACGCGCTGGACGTCGGTGTCCTTGAGGCGAACCGGTGTGTTCTGCTGCACGGCGACGGACGCGATGCCCGCGCCCATGAAGCCCGCGCCGAGCACGCCGAGCAGCTCCACAGGATGCGGCTCGGGAGCGGGCGGCTCGACGCCGGGATCCTTCTTGAGCGCGGTCGTGGCGAAGAAGAGAAAGACGAGCTCGCGCGAGACGTCGCTCGTGGCGAGCTCGCCGAATGCGCGGGCCTCCTCACGGAAGCCGGCCTCTGCACCCTTGTCGTAGCCCGCCCGGATGGCGGCGAGCGCGGCGAGCGGCGCGGGATAGTGACCGTGCGTCTTCGTCATCACCCCTTCGCGCGCCTTCCGGAAGACGATGGAGCGACCGAACGGATTGTCCTCCAGCAGCATGCCCGTCGCTCCCCGCCCCGTGGGGCCCCTGCGCGCGGGGAGCTTGCCGTCGGCGAGCTGGCGTGCGCGGTCGATGGCGACGTCGAGCAGGATCGCCGGATGCACGAGCTCATCCACGAGCCCCATCTGATAGGCCTTCTTCGCTCGGACGTTGCGTCCCGTGAGGATCATGTCCAGCGCGCGCTGCAGGCCGATGAGGCGCGGCAGCCGTTGCGTGCCGCCGGCGCCCGGGATCAGTCCGAGCTGCACCTCCGGCAGCGCGAGCACCGTCTTCGGATGCTCCGTGGCGACACGATAGCGGCAGGCGAGCGCGGTCTCGAGCCCTCCGCCGAGACAGGCGCCGTGAATGGCGGCGACGACCGGAATCGACAGCTCCTCGAGCCGCGCGAGGAGTGCCTGCCCACCACGGCTCAGCGCTTCGGCATCGGCGGCGTTTCGCAGCGTGAGGAACTCGTCGATGTCGGCACCGGCGAGCCAGGTGTCCGGCTTGGCCGACGCGAGCACCACGCCGCGAACGTTCTGCTCGCGCTGCAGTCGCGAGAACAGCTCCGCGAACTCCGCACGGAGAGCGGCAGTCACCTTGTTGACCGGCTCGCCCGGGAGATCGATCGTGACGATGGCGATGCCCTCGGAGAGCTCGAAGTTCAGGACCGCCATCAGATGCGCTCCACGACCATGGCATGCCCCATCCCACCGGCGGCACACACGGTCATCAAACCGAACTGCCCGCCGCGACGGCCGAGCTCATTGCACAGCGTGGTGAGGATGCGGCCGCCGGTGGCGCCGAACGGATGACCGATCGACAGCGAGCCGCCCATCACGTTCAGCCGCGCGCGATCGACCTCACCGACGGGCTGGCTGAAGCCGGCGCGCGCTGCCCACTCGCGCGACTCGAAGCCCTGCAGGTTGCACAACACCTGCGACGCGAAGGCCTCGTGCATCTCGATCAGGTCCATGTCGCCGAGGGTGAGGCCGGCCCGCGCGAGCGCGACCGGCGCGGCGAGCACCGGGCCCATGAGGAGCTGCTCGCCCGGATCGAGCGCGGCGTAGCTGTAGCTGCGGATGTAGCCGATGGGTTGGTAGCCAAGCGCGCGTGCGCGCTCCTCGCTCATCAGGAGCACGGCGCTGGCGCCGTCGGTGAGCGGCGAGGCGTTGCCGGCCGTGACGGAGCCATTCCTACGATCGAACACGGGCTTGAGCGCGCGCAGCTGCTCGATCGACGAGTCGGCGCGAATGCCGTTGTCCTGCGTCATCGCGTCGAAGGTAGGGGGCACATAGATGGGCGCGATCTCGGACGTGAGGCGGCCATCGGCCGTGCCCGCGGCGGCAAGGCGATGCGAGCGGAGCGCGAAGTGGTCCTGCGCCGCGCGCGGGATCGCGTTGATCTTGGCCATCTTCTCGGCTGACTCGCCCATCGACTCGCCGGTGGACGGCTCGGCGATCGCCGGCGTGATCGGCACGAGGTCGCGGGGACGCACACGCGACAGCGCGCGGACGCGGCCGCCGAGGGTGCGCGACTTGGAGGCGGCCACGAGGGC
>JAYUTY010000176.1:0-5707 GCA_043754875.1 Gemmatimonadota bacterium | reverse complement strand
CTCTCACCATGGAGCTGTGACGCGATGACGCGTTCAGCCTCACCACGTTGACCCCTGGCTTGGAGCGCCTTGGCGTTGGGGCACGACACCATGCTCGAGGTGCTGCCAGAGGAGCTGGCTCAGGGACCGAGCGCAGAGCAGTTCACACGCGAGATCAGGCTCGCCGCGGTGCTCGGAGATACCGCCACGATGTATCGCTGGCCCGAGCGCGCAGTGCAGGTGCACGCAGGTGCACGCAGGTGCACTCGGCATGGGCGACACGGTTGTGGTCGTGGACCTCGGCCTTCCGGCAGTATCAGCGGTAGTCACACCTTCGGGCGATCCTGCGACGGATGCATGGCGCGACCTGAAGGTGGAATCAACTCTCACTGAAGCGGAGACCTCATGCGCCCGATGTTGCTTGCCATCGCGTTGCTCTCATGCACCGCCTGCCACACTGCGCCGTTGCCCCGGCCGGGCGACTACCTGTTCGTCTGGGCGGGCGACTCCGCCCATCGCGCGAGCGACTTCATGGCGGTGATCGATGCGGCGCCATCGTCGCCGCACTACGGCGCGGTGGTGACGTCGCTGCCAACCGGGGTCGCGGGGTCGCACCCTCATCATACCGAAGCGGAGCTTGGGCCCAGCGGTCATCTGCTGGCGAACGGCTTCCACGCCGGCCGTACGTGGCTCTACGACCTGTCCGTGCCCCGCGAGCCGAAGCTCCTCGCGTCGTTCAACGAGCTCGCCGGATTCAGCCATCCGCA
The DNA here is from genome assembly GCA_043754875.1 of Gemmatimonadota bacterium. GTDB lineage: Bacteria > Gemmatimonadota > Gemmatimonadetes > Gemmatimonadales > Gemmatimonadaceae > AG11. The sequence continues at coordinate 4,961 of JAYUTY010000176.1, read as the reverse complement.
TTCGTTCATCCGGCTCGCGAACGGCAACGTGCTCGCGACCTTCCAGTACCGGGCAGATTCCGCAGCGCCGGCGCCCGTGCATGGACACGGCGCGACGCCGATGGCCGGCCGAGCGCACACGAGTGGCGGCCTGGTGGAGATGGACGAGCGAGGAACCGTGATCCGCAGCGGAGCGGCCGCCGATCCCGCGATCACCGATCCGCGTGTCTTCCCGTACTCCGTCGTGGCCATGCCGGGCATCGATCGCGCCGTCTCCACGACGACCGACATGGACGAGGCGAACAAGCTGGCGACGTCGGAATGGGTGCAGTTCTGGCGGCTCTCCGACCTGAAGCTCCTCCGAAGCATCGCGCTCCGGCCCGGTCCGCGCGGCGACGAGCACCAGTTCTCGGGAGAGCCCCGAGTGCTTCCGGATGGCCGGAGTCTCTACATCCACACGTTCAACTGCGGCCTCTATCTGGTGCGGAACGTAAAGGGCGACCAGCCGACGTCGACGTTCGTGAAGGGGTTCACGGGGAAGAACTGTGGCGTCCCGGTGCTCACGGGCCACTACTGGCTCCAGACGGTGCCGGAGACGCACGCGCTCGTGGCGCTCGACATCACCGATCCCGAGCATCCTCGCGAGGTGTCGTCGCTGAAGATCGGCGACGACGAGGAGCCGCACTGGATCGCGATCGACGGTACGGGACGGCGAGTCGTGCTCAATTCTGGCGGTGGCGGCCGGGGGAATCGCCTTTACGTGATAAACTTCGATCCAACGAGCGGCGCGCTGGCGCTCGACGAGCACTTTCGTGATGCCGGCGCCGCGCGAACTGGCGTCAGCTTCACCGGCAAGACGTGGCCGCATGGGTTCACCGGCACCGTCGTCCCGCACGGCACGGTGTTCTCTCGATGAAAGCTCACCAAAGTACCCCTCGCTCCGGAGTGCGCATGTCCCGCTCTCTTCCGCTCGCCACGCTCGCGGCGCTGTCGTTGATCCTCGTGACGCCGAGCGCACTCTTGGCCCAGCGCCCGACGTCAATGGCCGGCCGCTCGGTCGTCTATGCGCCGAGCGGCATGGTCGTCACGAGCCAGCCGCTCGCGTCGGCCGCAGGGCTCGAAACGCTCCGCCACGGTGGCAACGCGATCGACGCCGCGATCACCGCCGCCGCGGTGCTGAGCGTGACCGAGCCGCACATGACGGGGATCGGCGGCGACATGTTCGCGATCGTCTGGCTCGCCAAGGAGCAGAAGCTCGTCGCGCTCAACGCCAGCGGACGCGCCGGCTCGCTGATGACGCGCGACGCGCTCCAGGCGCGCGGTTTCCGCTCCGGTACGCAGCAGGGCGCGATGTCGGTCACCGTGCCGGGCGCGCTCGCGGGCTGGGAGATGCTCGTGCGCACGCACGGCAAGCTCGGGCTCGCCGCCGCGCTGAAGCCGGCGATCGGCTACGCACGCGACGGCTTTCCCGTCACGCCGATCATCGCGTCGCAATGGACGGCCGAGACCGCGTTGCTGAAGAAGGACTCGGCGGCGGCCGCAACCTACCTGCCCGGCGGTCGCGCGCCGAAAGCCGGCGAGTGGTTCCGCAACCCTGATTACGCGCGCACGCTGCAGACGATCGCTACCACCGGCATCGGCGCCTACTACGGCGGAGACATCGGCCAGCGCATCGTCGCGCGGCTGAAAGCGCTGAACGGCTTCGTCACCATCGAGGACCTGCGGAAGAACGCGCCTACCTGGGTGACGCCGATGTCGGTGCCGTTCCACGGCTATCGCGTGTGGGAGCTGCCGCCGAGCAATCAGGGGATCGCCGCGCTCGAGATGCTGCGCATCCTCGAGCCGTACGACCTCAAGGCGATGGGCCACAACTCGGCGCCCTACCTGCATCACCTGATCGAGGCGAAGAAGCTCGCCTACGCCGATCTCGAGCGGTTCGTCGGCGACGCCGAGCATCTCGACATGCCCGCCGAGCGAATGCTGTCCGACGCGTTCATCGCCGAGCGGCGCAGTCATCTCGATGCGGCAAAGGCGCAGGCGCGCGTGGATCCCGGTCCGCTGCGCACGGCGAGCGAGACGATCTACCTCACGACCGCCGACGCCGAGGGAAACATGGTGTCGCTCATCAACTCGAACTTCGACGCGTTCGGCTCGGGGATCGTGGTGCCGGGGCTCGGCTTCGCGCTGCACAATCGCGGCGCGGGCTTCACACTCGTGCCCGGGATGCCGAACACCGCGGCGCCGGGCAAGCGGCCCTTCCACACGTTGATCCCGGCGTTCGTGACGCGTACGGACGGTGGGCATGAGCAGCCGTACATGAGCTTCGGGCTGATGGGTGGCGGGATGCAGGCGCAGGGGCACGTGCAGTTCCTGCTCAATCATCTCGTCTTCGGCATGGACCTGCAGCAGTCGATCGACGCGGCGCGCTTCCGCCACCTCGATGGCCAGCGCGTGTCGATCGAGACGCCGGTGGGCGACGCCGTGCGGTCGGCTCTCGCGGCGATGGGGCACGTTCTCGTGGACGAGCGGTCGATCGCGTTCGGCGGGGCGCAGGCGATCGTGCGACTCCCGAAAGGGTATTCGGCGGGGAGCGATCCGCGGAAGGACGGGATGGCGGTGGGGTACTGAATCCGGGGCGACTGCATAGGGGATCCGCGCGCTCGCGTGTTTCTCTCATGTCAACACCGTTCACCTTTCCGGAGTCGCACATGGATTCTCGTCTCTTTCGCTCGCTCGTCCTCGGAGCGACCGCGCTCGGCGCGGTCGCCTGCCAGGACGCCACCGGCACCTCGGCGGCGGACCTCTCGTCGTCTGCCCTCAATGCGGCGCTCTCATCGGTTCCCGTGGGGTACGGGGACCTCTCGACCAGCTACGTCGGCATCCCGACATCGAGCGCCGGCACCGCCGGACTCTGGATCGCCGGTGGACGTGAAGCGTCGTTCGACCGGGGCGAGCTGATGGGCGGCGGGCTGAATGACGCCTTCGCTGGCTCGATCGGCTTCGCCGGCCCGCGCGGCAACCATGGCCCGTTCGGTGGCGCGTTCGGCGGGGGGCTCAGCTGCTCCGGCACCTTCGACGCCGCCTCCGGGCGAGTGACCTGCCCCAGTGAGACGCGCAACGGCGTGACGAGCCTCCGCAGCGCGAAGTACACCACCGCCGCAGGCGCGGTGCAGCAGTCCTTCGACACGCTGACCACGAACACAGTCAACGTGCTGTCGAGTGTGAGCGGCACCATGGTCTACAGCCGCGCAGCCGACAGCGCCTCGGCCGGCGATCGCGGCAGCGAGCACTGGGGACGCGGCCGCGGTCCCGGTGGACGGCTGCTCGGTGACACTGCCACCGTCCTCACCGCCTCCACGACGGTCGCCAGCACCAGCACGCGGACTGTGACCGGGCTCGCGGCCGGCAGCGCGCAGCGGACGATCAGTGGCGCGTCAGCCGGTACGGAGAACACGACCGGCACGTCCACGCGCGGCAGCTTCACCGCCACGCGGAGCGTGGGCGACACCACGTCGGGATTGGTCGTCCCCGTGGCGACCAGCACGACCAGCTATCCCACCGCAGGCACGGTGATCCGCTCCATCCGCGCCTCGCTGACGTATGCCGGTGCTGCAGCCGTGTCGCTCGTGCGCCGCGAGATCATCACGTACAACGGCACCGCCACGGCGAAGATCGTCATCACGAAGGACGGCGTGACGCAGAACTGCACGCGCGCACTGCCGCGCGGTGCGCTGACCTGCTCCTGATGCGCTAGCGCACTGCGTCAGTTGGCCAGGGGCCCGAAGCAGCGGATCGATCCGCTGCCTCGGGCCCCTTGGCTATCGGATCCTGCCGTTCTCCAACCTTGCTACTGGTTGCCCCTGGGCGCCGCCGGCCGCGGCAGCGCCGTGGGCGGCACCAGGTTGTTCAGCCGCATGTAGTTCGCGATCTGGCTGTAGTGGTCCGCCATGTCGAGCGCGTGGCCGAGCACCATGCTCGCTCGCGCCACGTTGCGCGAGTTGCCATTGAAGGTCAACGTCACCTGGTCGGCGAGCTTCGCGTCGTCGAGCTGGGCGAAGGCGCTCTCGCAGAAGGCGAACGACGCCCGGAGCTGCGTCATCAGCGTATCCTTGGGCCACTTCGCCTTGAGGGAGTCGGCGGTGGCCGTCTCACTCGCCGGCAGGGTGGCCTTCATCGCGCCGAAGTTGTTGCAGAAGACGTAGTTGTCGCTTGCCAGGTGCTGGGCGATGTAACCGACGGTGAGCTGCACCGGCGTGGGCCGATAGCCGAACCTGGCCTCGGGGATCGAGTCGAACGCCTGCGCGAGATTGCGCTGCAGCGTCATCGTTCGGGTGCGGAACACCGCGGTGATCGGATTGGCCGGCGGGCCGGCAGGAGCGGCGGGCGCGGTAGTCGGCTGCTGGGCAGCGAGGCTCACCGGCAGGGCGAGCACCAGGAGCGCTGCATGACGGAATTTCATCTGATTCTCCCGTGAAGAGGCGATGAACTAGAGCGGGATAGTCGCCAGCCCGCTCGATTTGCGCAACCAAACGGTACGGATGGACGTCGATCTGCTCTTGCTGCCGTACGACTCCGCCCATCGCGACGAGCGGATGGGCGCGGGCCCGAATGCGCTCGTCGCGGGCGGGCTCCACTCGCGATTGGAGCAGCGCGGGCATTGCGTCCACCGCGTCGTCTCCATCGAGCCGCCCGCGGAGAGCTGGCGCGCCGAGATCCGGACGGCGTTCGAGCTGGCCGCGGCGCTCACCAGCGCAGTGCGTGCGACGCGGGATGCCGGCCGATTTCCACTCGTGCTCACGGGCAACTGCGGGCCTGCGGCGCTCGGCACGATGGCGGCGCTGCCCGACGGCACGCCCGTGCTCTGGGCCGATGAGCACGGCGACTTCAACACACCGGAGACGACCACGGGCGGCTTCCTCGACGGGATGGCGCTCGCGACGCTGACGGGGCGGTGCTGGACGCAGCTCGCCCGCGCCCAGATC
>JAYUTY010000175.1:0-1887 GCA_043754875.1 Gemmatimonadota bacterium | reverse complement strand
GCTCCCGGAGCGCGCGCTCGAGCGGCTCGGGCGTCCAGTCGGGCACCAGGGCCAGCGTCTCGCGCACGCCACGCAGGACGCCCGCGGTGGCCGCGCGGTCCTTCCACGTCTTCGCGACCGCGTCGGCGTCGTAGTCGATCACGTCGACGAAATAGGGGGCCGCCTGGCGGACGATGTCGTCCACGGTGCGCGCGCGGATCTTGAGCAGATCGAGCAGCGCCAGGTACCAGCTGCGCCGACCGTCGAGCTCCGCCGCCGTCGCGAGCCCCGCGGTCACGAGTGCTGGCGTGACGCGCGCGACCAGCTCGTCGACCGGGAGCAGGCTGAGATGCTGGCCGTTCATCCACTCGAGCTTCTTCGTGTCGAAGATCGCCGCCTTCTTCTGGAGGCCGTCGGCGTCGAACAGCTCGACCATCTGTGCCACCGTCATGATCTCGATGTCGTTGCCCGGCGACCAGCCGAGCAGCGCGAGAAAGTTCAGCATCGCGCCTGGCAGGATGCCGAGGTGCTGATAGTCGGCCACCGCGGTCGCGCCATGCCGCTTGCTCAGCTTCTTGCCATCCGGACCGTGAATCATCGGAAGGTGGGCGAACTGCGGCAGCGCCTCGCCGAGCGCGCGGTAGATCAGGATCTGCTTGGGCGTGTTGGAGATGTGATCGTCGCCGCGCATCACGAGGGTGATGCGCATGGCGATGTCGTCGCTCACGACGGCCATGTTGTAGATCGGCGTGCCGTCGGTGCGGAGGACGATGAAGTCCTCGATGTCCTTGTTGGGGAATGTGATCGTGCCGTGCACGAGGTCGTCCCAGCTGGTCGACCCTTCCGGGACGCGGAAGCGCACGGTGAAGGGCACGCCGCCGGCGATGCGACGCTCGATCTCGGCGCGATCGAGCCGGTCGCAGCGCCGATCGTACTTGAACGTCTCCTTGTTCGCCTCGGACTCGGCTCGGCGCGCGGCCAGCTCTTCCTGCGTGCAGAAGCAGCGGTACGCCGTGTCGTTCGCGAGCATGCGATGGGCGTCGTCGCGGTTGCGCTCGACGTTGGATCCCTGGAAGACGACCTCCTCGTCCCACTGGAGCCCGAGCCAGTTCAGCCCATCGAAGATGGCGCGCGTGCTCTCGTCCGTGCTGCGCGCCTTGTCGGTGTCCTCGATGCGCAGCAGGAACTGGCCGCCGAATTTCCGGGCGTAGAGCCAGTTGAACAGGGCGGTGCGTGCGCCGCCCACGTGCAGGTAGCCCGTGGGAGAAGGGGCGAAGCGCAGGCGTGGTGCAGAAGCCGGTGCGGAAGCGGACATGGGGCGATGGCGACGCGGGGAGGTATGAAGCACGAAAGCCCGCCGCGGGTAGCGGCGGGCTTTCGAAGCGGAGGAGGAGGGATTCGAACCCTCGATAGAGGTTGACCCCCTATGCCGGTTTAGCAAACCGGTGCCTTCAGCCTCTCGGCCACCCCTCCAGCGGCAACATGCCAGCACGAAGCCGACGGTGAAGCCACGGCGGAATGTAACCCGGCGCGCGGCATGGGAGCAACCCGCTCGGAGCCGACGCGCACGAGCCCTGGCCGACCGGATCTTCTGGCCGCGACCTTCGCCACCGCCTCAGGCTCGCCAGCGGAAATTCTCCAGCCCGATCAGATCATGACGTCCGCGACCGCTGCAGTCCCGTATCAGGCGAATTCTCTACTTCGCCGCATCCTGATCACCTGGCCGGTGGTGGCGGTGCTCGACGCGCTCTACGTCACGCTGGTGTTCGGCTTCACTCGAGCGACCGCGACGCCGATGCGCCTGTGACAGGGCGTTGCGCGGGCAATCCTCGACAAGGCGGCGTTCGACGGTGGGGCATCGACCGCGCTCCTCGGGCTGGCCTTGCACTTCTGCGTCGCCCTCGGCTG
>JAYUTY010000174.1:0-5724 GCA_043754875.1 Gemmatimonadota bacterium | reverse complement strand
GAGTGCGAAGTGTGTTCCACACTCCGGCAGCCTCTCGCCTCGGCAACGCTAGTAGACGAGGCTGACGCGCCGTCGAACGAAACGCTCGTCGGTGAGCTGCTCGAGCAAGAACGCAGCGAGATCGTCGATCGAGATGCGACTTCCGCCCTCTGGCATTCGCTCGGCGAGCGCGCGATACGCGCCCGTGCGCTCGCCAGCGACGATGTCACCCGCGCAGACCATCGTCCAGGCGATATCCGAGTCGCGCACGGTCTCCCACGTGCGACGATGCTCGTCCGACACCGGGAAGTAGATCGCGGGGAAGCCCGGCTGATCCTGACGGAGTCCGCCGGATTCCGCATCGAGGATTCCGGCGCCGGCGACGATGACCGCTCGCGTCGCGGTATCGTTCCGCGCCCCGAGCGCCGCCACGATGTTCCGTGCGCTCCTCGAGCGCGCGCCGCCCGGATCTTCGAGGGTACCGCCGCCGACGGTGGAGATCACTGCGTCCGCGCCGTCGAGCAGGTGCGCCACGTCGGTCGCCACGTTTGCATCGCCGCGGAGGACCGTAAGAAGTGGGTGCGCCATCGCCGCGATCGCCGCGATCGCCGCGATCGCCTCGGGTGATCGGGCGAGTGCGCGTACGCTGTGGCCAGCGGCGAGCGCATACTCGACGACGCGCTGTCCGGTGCGGCCGGTCGCGCCGAGCACGGCGATCGTGCGCGGGCCCTCTCGGCGATTGGATGCACTGCCCGTCGATTCGTTCGGTGATTCGTCCATGACCCGGCTCCCTGTTCTGCGTTCGTGGTCGCGATCCTGCGCGCCTGGAGCCGCGGACACTTCTGAATCTCAGAAGTTCACCGCGCCCGTGATGCGCGACGCTCGGCAGTCTGACTGGGGGCTGCAGAAGCAGGGAGCTCGCCGGCACGCCTCAGCGAAGCAGGCGTGCCCGAGAGATCGGACATATGCAGGTGAGGCGAGCTCCGGAGAAGAGGGTGCGGCAAGTCAGCACTGGCGTCGCGCTGCGAAGGTACGGCGGCGATACGTCGGCTGTCCAACCGGGAAGTTTCGTGCCCACCGCATCCCGGTGGATCACGCCGAACAACTGCACGTCGATCGCATTCGACATCAGGACGCGCCAGCGCGCTGTCCCCCCGCCTCGCGGCGATACCGGGTGCAACGATTCGATGCGCCTCTACCGAGCCGGTGCGCGAAGATCGTGCATGCTCGCTGCCATCCGCTCCGCCGCCGTGCTCGGGATCGACGCGTACGATATCACCGTCGAGGTCGATGTCGCTCCGGGGCTGCCACAATGGGTCATTGTCGGGCTTCCAGCGAGCACGGTCAAGGAGAGCCGGGAGCGTGTCAGCGCCGCACTGATCAATTCCGGATTCAGCGTCCCACCTCGCCGCATCACGGTCAATCTGGCGCCAGCGGACACCCGGAAAGAGGGCACCGCGTTCGATCTCCCCATCGCACTCGGTGTACTCGTCGGAGCCGGCATGATCGCCGCCGCCGCCGTCGCACGCTGCCTCGTGGCCGGAGAGCTGGGGCTGGACGGATCGGTTCGGCCGATACGGGGGGCGCTCTCGATCGCACGACGGCTCGCCGCCTCGGGAAGTGCAGCTGAGACGACACTCATTCTCCCAGCGGAGAACGTTGCCGAGGCGGCGCTCGTGCAAGGTGTGCGGCTGTCGGCGCCGGCGTCGCTCGCGGCACTCGTCGCGTCGTTGCGCGCCGGCTCGCTACCTGCCGCCGTTGCTCGTCCGCGGCCATTGACGACGGTTTATTCAGAAGATCTCACCGACGTCGCCGGGCAGGCGGGAGCGAAGCGCGTGCTGACCATCGCGGCCGCCGGCGGACATGGCTGCTTGCTGGTGGGTCCGCCGGGCGCCGGCAAGACCATGCTCGCACGGCGGCTCCCCACGATCCTCCCGGCGCTCACTGACGCGGAGTCGATCGAGGTGACGGCGGTGCATTCCATTGCCGGCATGCTCGACCCAGCGTCGGGCGCGGTGACGCAGCGGCCTTTTCGCGCACCGCACCATTCCATCTCTGCCGCGGGCCTTGTCGGCGGGGGTTCGTCGCCACGTCCCGGAGAGGTGAGCCTCGCCCATCACGGAGTCCTCTTCCTCGACGAGCTCCTCGAGTTCCCGCGCGGCGTGCTGGAGGCGCTGCGCCAGCCGATGGAAGATGGAACGGTGACAATCGCGCGCGCTGCCGCCTCGTTGCGCTTTCCGGCCCGCTTCGCCCTCGCCGCCGCGATGAACCCATGTCCCTGCGGTCACGCGGGCGACGCCTCGCACCCGTGCATCTGCCCCGCTGCGGACGTCGCACGCTATCAGGGGCGGCTCTCGGGACCGCTCGCCGACCGGATCGATCTGCATGTGCATGTGCCGCCGCTCCATCTTGCATCGCTGCGAACGCGCGACGAGGGGCTCTCGTCCGCCGCCGTGCAGGCGATTGTCGAACAAGCCAGGCGATTGCAGCGCGCCCGCTATCGCGACGACGATGCCTGCAACGCACGCGCGCCCGGCCGTTGGCTCGAGAGCCATGGCTCGATCGCCCCCGACGCGCGCCAGCTACTCACCACCGCCGGCGAGCGGCTGCACCTCTCGGCGCGCTCCTTTCACCGCATCCTCCGCGTCGCACGCACGATCGCCGATCTGGAGGACAGCGCTCGGGTCGGCGTCGCGCACGTCGCCGAAGCGCTCGGCTACCGCCCACGCGCGTCCGAACGAGCGCTCGAGCAGGGAAGCCATCGCTCCGTGACGATCGTTGCCGACCTCGAGCGCGAGGGAACGCCGCACACGCACGCGCGGGCAACGGCCGAGGTCTGCGAGTGAATGATATGATCTCGCTTACTGCGCTTCAGGTACTCTGCGCTGCTGTGCTAGTCCGGCTGCGCCTCGACACTCTCCACGAGGCGCTTCACCGCATGTGCGCCCTCGCTGCGCTGCCAGTTGTCGAGCTGATTCGACGGCGCTACCCAGCGCGGCAGCGGTAGCGAGAGATACTCCGCGAGCACGAGCGCATACGGCTCGTACATCGCCCGGAACTCAGCCAGCCGCGACTCGGCCGACTGCTGGTCCTCCGAGGCCGTGGCTGCGGAACCACCCGGGCTCGACCCACTCGTCGTCTCGCTGAACTCCAGGCCGGCCGCCGAGAGGCGCTTCTGGAGCCGTTCGAACTCGGTGCCGCTGAGTCGCTCCCCTGCCCGGGCCCGGATCTCATCGTCGAGCTTCGCCTGCGAGAACAGATTCGCGATATCCATCAACGCGAGGCGAGTCGTGCCGAACGTCACACGCGCCTGGAAGGTGTTCACGCCGCGAAAGCCCGTGAGCACCAGGGCCGACACGTCCATCATCGCCGTCAGCGCGGCGAGCCACGATTCGTCCCGCTGCTGTGAGCGATAGAACGCGAGCATCGGATACGACTGGTGACTCTCCAGGAGCTCGGCTGCCCAGAGCTCCCATTCGGCGAGCAGCGCGTCGATCGCATCGAGACGCTGGCCCTCCGAATATCGCGCGAGCAGGGTCGCGGCAGTCGGTGGGGAGCCGGCTCGCACATCCAGACGAATGATCTGCGCCTCGCGCCGCGAGAACAGCTGGTAGAGCACGGGCAGGTAACCAATGACCACAGCCAACAGACCGAATCCCGTTCCGGCCTCAGCGACCGCTGTGAACTTCCCCATTGCCGTGTGCGGCGTGACATCGCCGAACCCGAGAGTGAAAAAAGTGACGCCGCTCATGTAGAGTGAATTGGCGAGCGAATGCTCCGTCCCGCCGCCGATCGCCCACTGGATCACGCCAAAAGCAATGGAGAGCATCGTCGCCCAGATCGCGATGAGCACGATCAGCGAGAGCGGCCCGAACACGCTCAGGAACCCCTCGTGCCGACGCTGGCGGCCGATCCGCGTGCCGAGCGCGCGCCAGGCCCACCAGCTCGCGCGAAAGAAGAGCCGCGCGAACCGGAGCGAGCGATGCACCCGCCTCGGCAGGAGCATCAGCTCGAACGCGTCGTAGAAGACGTAGAAGACCCCGGCAGTACCAAGTACGATCGCGAGCGTGGTCAGGGCGGCTCCGGTCTGATTGCTGAAGTCATGGAGGACGTCACCGCGTGGCGAGGCAGCTTCTGCGCCATAGCGGGCCGGACAGCGAATTGCCCGACGCTGCCTGTCGAGCGCTGCCCTGCCTCGCGTTCCGCGCCTCAGGTAAGTTGCACCAATGCATACGATGGAGACCGGACACTCGGCAGCCACCACCTCGCTTGTCGATCTGGAGGGGAAGGCGGCGAACGCCTCCGAGGCCGAGACGAAGGAGCAGGCGCTCGTCGACTGGCTTCGGTTGCGGCAGCGCGTGGCGATCGGCTTCAGCGGCGGGGTGGACTCTGCGTACCTCGCCGTCGTCGCCCGGCGAGCGCTCGGACGCGATGGTGTCCTCGCGATCATCGGCCGCAGCGCATCGTACCCCGCAGAACAGTGGATCGCGGCGCGGAATGTCGCCTCGGCGTTCGACGTGACGGTTCTCGAGCTCGACACCGACGAGCTGCACGACCCGCGCTACGCCGCCAATCCCGCCAACCGGTGCTACTTCTGCAAGACGGAGCTCTGGCGCAGGCTCGTCCCCGTCGCCCGGGAGCGGGGATTCCTGACCGTGGCCGATGGTACCAACGCGGACGATCTCGGAGATTATCGGCCCGGGGCGCAGGCAGCCCGCGAGCACGAGATCGCGAGCCCCCTCGCGGAGCTCGGCTTCACGAAAGCGGAGATCCGAGCCCGGTCACGCGCGCTCGGTCTGCCCACCTGGTCGCAGCCATCCTCCCCATGTCTCTCCTCGCGCCTGCCGTACGGCACGGGGGTGACGGCGGAGCGGCTCGGACAGATCGAGCGCGCCGAGCGTGCGTTGCGCGAGCTCGGGATCGAGGGCGACCTGCGGGTTCGCTATCACGATGATCTCGCGCGCGTCGAGATTGGCCAGGCGGCGATCGCACGCTGGCTCGAGCCAGCCAATGCCGCCGCGCTTCGCACCGCGCTGCTCGGAGCAGGCTTCGCACGCGTCGCGCTCGACCTGCGAGGTTTCCGCTCCGGCTCGTTGAACGTCCTGCACGGCGTCAGCGCCGAATGACGTCGCCCGCGGTTCAAGGCATTGAGCCCGGCGCCGTTCCCCCTGACCCAGCGCACGCCCTTGTCTGTGCGCTCTCCACTCTGGGGATCGACTGCGAGGTCGAGGTGCAGGGGAAGCTCGCCCTCCTGCTCGCCGCGGACGGGTCCATGGCTCGGCTGGCAGACGACGCCACGCGTCGCCACGCCGTCGACATTGCCCGTGCGATGGGCTTCTCGCACGTGGCGATCGAGCTGCGCGCTGCGCCACCCGAGCGTGGCTCGCGCGGAGGTGTACCGGAGCCGGATGCGCCTCTTCCTCGCCATTGACCTGGACGAGGCGCTCCGCGACTCGCTGTTCACCGCGGCTGAGCCGATGCGCGCCGCGGAGCCCACGTCGGCGTGGGTCGCGGCGCCCAAGCTGCACCTGACGCTCGAGTTCCTTGGTGAGGCCGAGGAAGCGCGCGTCCAGCCGCTGATGCGGGCGCTCGACGCGGTGGCCGCGCCGCAGCGTCCATTCGAGATGCGCCTGCACGACATCGGCGCCTTCCCGAACTTTCGGCGGGCACGCGTCGTATGGTGCGGGGTAGAGAGCGAACCGCGCCTCGAGCTGCTGCATCACGACCTGGAGCTGGCGGCGCAGG
>JAYUTY010000173.1:0-5742 GCA_043754875.1 Gemmatimonadota bacterium | reverse complement strand
GGATCTTCGCTTCCGGTCCCGCGGCGCCCAGCGGCGCCTCCGCGCTGCCGGTCGACTGCATACCCGTTGTCGCAGGCGCTGCACTGCCGGCCGGCACTCCAGGTGGCGGTGGGGCCTGGAACACGTGCTTCGCGCCCCCACGCTCTGTGCAGGCGAGCGCGAGCAGCACGATCCAGATCGCGCGCGGCGAGAGTCGAATCACGGGGTGAGCGTCCGGTGAGGGAACTACAGCTAAGTCGTGAAATAAGCTATCTTTACACTCATGTCTGCACCTCCCGGGCCGCCGGCCTGCCCAGGTGCTCGCGTTCGCTTCGGCTGGTCCCGCCACCACTCCGCATGAAACTCGGCTTCATCACACTCGGCTGCGACAAGAACACCGTCGACAGCGAGCACTATCTCGCGCAGCTCGCCGATCGCGGAGCCGAGTACACGGACAATCTCGCCGAAGCCAACGTGATCATCATCAACACGTGCGGCTTCATCGACGCGGCCAAGAAGGAGTCGCTCGACGCGATCATCGAAGCCGGCCGCATGAAGGAGGAGGGCGCCTGCCAGGCCGTCGTCGCCGTCGGGTGCATGGTGCAGCGCCACAAGGGCGAGCTAGCCGAGGCGCTCCCGGAGGTCGATCTCTTTCTCGGCTCGTCCGAGATGGACCGCCTCCTCCCAGAGCTCGAAGCGCTCGGCCTGATCGACGACGTGCCGTCGCCGCATCCGGGCGTACGTCTCTTCACCGGCGACACGCCGCACATCCGCTACCTCAAGGTCAGCGAAGGGTGCGATCACGGCTGTTCCTTCTGCGCCATCCCGCTCATGCGGGGCAAGCACCGCTCGTTTGCGCTGGACGAGGTCGTGCGCGAAGCGCAGCTCCTCGAGGCGCAGGGCGCGCGCGAGATCAACCTCGTCGCCCAGGACCTCGCACACTACGGTCGCGATCGCCGCGACGGCTTCACGCTCCCCGAGCTGCTGGAAGCGCTCGTGCGTGAGACAGAGATTCCCTGGCTCCGCATGCTGTACCTCTACTCGTCCGGCATCACGCCGCGCCTGCTCGAGGTCATGGCACAGCAGCCACGGGTCCTGCCGTATCTCGACATGCCGATGCAGCACGCCGCCGATGCGGTGCTTGCGCGCATGCGCCGCCCCGAGCGTCAGCGCACGATTCGCGACCGCGTCCAGCACGTGCGCGACGTGGTGCCCGATCTCGCGATCCGCACCACGTGTATCGTCGGATTTCCCGGCGAGACGGACGAGGACTTCGAGCAGCTTCTCGCCTTCGTCGAGGAAATCCAGTTCGAGCGAGTGGGTGCGTTCACGTACTCGTCTCAGGAGGGCACTCGCGCCGCCGAGATGATCGACGACGTGCCGGAGTCGGTCAAGCGCCAGCGACTCGAGCGGTTGCTCGAGCTTCAGCGCCAGATCACCGCGGAACGCTATGAGCGCTTCATCGGACGTACCGCACGCACGATGATCGACCGTCATGTGGACGGCGAGGCGCAGGGTCGCACGGTCTGGCAGGCGGATGACGTGGACGGCATCGCCTATGTGCAGGGCGCGGAGTCACTCGCACCCGGCACGATCGTCGACGCCGTGATCGAGGGGGTCGAGGACGACGTGGACTTCCGGGCCACGCTGCTGCGCGTCATCAGTGCGCCTGCCGCACCGCTCGTCACACGTTCGCGCTCTCTCCCCGTGATGAGCACCACGATCGGCAGCTTCGGCCGATGAGCAGCACGGTGGGGACGACGCGCGACACGTCGCGCTCGCACGCACTCATGGCGCGCGCGCGCGAACTCTTTCCCGGCGGCGTCAACTCCCCGGTGCGCGCCTTCGGCGGCGTCGGCGGCGAGCCGTTCGTCGTCGCACGCGGTGAGGGCGCGCGCATTTGGGACGCCGACGGCAACGAGTACATCGACTACATCATGTCATGGGGGCCGCTTGTCCTCGGCCACGCCCCCGCAGTCGTGCTCGAGGCGTTGCGGGAGACGATGGCGCGCGGCACGAGCTTCGGCATCCCGACCGGTCTCGAGATCACGCTCGCCGAGCTCGTGCAGCAGCGGATGCCGCACGTGGAGATGATGCGTTTCGTCTCGAGCGGCACCGAGGCGACGATGAGCGCGCTCCGCGTCGCGCGCGCGGCCACCGGTCGCGATCTGCTCGTCAAGTTCGACGGCTGCTACCACGGCCACGCCGACAGCTTCCTCGTCAAGGCGGGCTCCGGCGTCGCCACGCTTGGCCTTCCCAACTCGCCCGGCGTGCCGGACGCGTTGGCCGAGCTGACGCTGACCGTGCCGTACAACGACGTGCCCGCGCTGGAGGAAACGATGCGGGCCCACGGCGAGCGCGTCGCGGCGATCTTCGTCGAGCCTGTGGTGGGCAACGTCGGATTCATCCTGCCGGACGCGGACTTCCTCCCCGCGCTGCGCCGCGTCGCCGACGAGCATGGCGCGCTCCTCGTCTTCGACGAGGTGATGACGGGATTTCGCGTGGCGCCGGGCGGCGCGGCCGAACACTTCGGCGTGACACCGGACCTGACGACGCTCGGCAAGGTGATCGGCGGCGGGCTTCCCGTGGCCGCGTACGGTGGCCGCCGCGCACTCATGGAGCGCGTCGCGCCGAGTGGGCCGGTCTATCAGGCGGGCACGCTCTCCGGCAATCCGCTCGCGATGGCCGGCGGCATTGCGACCCTCACCGCACTGACTCCCGCGGTGCATGAGGGCATCGCGCGCCGAACGCGGGCCCTCGTGGAGGGACTGCGCGGCATCGCGGCGCGGCGCGGCGTGCCGTTCACCGCGGACAGCATCGGCTCCATGTTCGGCTTCTTCTTCCGCGAGGGGCCGGTACGCTCGTACGCCGATGCGCGCGGTGCCGACGTCGAGCTCTTTCGCCGCTTCTTCCATGCGGCGCTCGATCGCGGCGTGTACCTCGCGCCATCCGCCTTCGAGGCCGGATTCACCTCCGCCGCCCATGGCGATGCGGAGATCGCCACGACGCTCGAGCGACTCGATGCCGCGCTGGCGGACGCTCGAGGCTAGTCTCGGCTCGCTCGCCGCGCTGATCGCCGCGGCGCTGGCGTGCTCGGGCCCGATCGCCTCGCGTCCCGTGCCGCCCTTTCCGGCGATACCGGCTCCGGCACCCACCGTAACGACCGCGCCGCCGTCGCCCGCCGCACGCGCCGCACGTGGCCCGCGCGACGCATCGACGCGCATCGTACGTATCGTGCTCGCCGAAGGTCAGCGCGAGGTGCAGCTCTCCTCCGCGCGGGGCTGGCGCATCCACGACGCGAGCGGGCAGGGCGACGTCGCGCTGACACAGGCGGGCGAGCGCTGGCTGCTCCAGCGCGACGGGCGCGGCATCAGTGCGCGGCGATCTGACTCGCAGCCGGTGAACGCCCGCGAGACGACGGTGATCGCGCGTCCCGACGATCCGGGCGGCACCATCGAGTTCAACGGCAAGCGATGGCGCGGTGAGCTCGTCGTCACCGCATCGGGTGACGGACTTCTCGTCGTCAATCGCGTGGTGATGGACGACTACCTCCGCGGCGTCGTGCCGCTGGAGATCGGCACGAGCGCGGCCACCGACGTCGCCGCCGTGGAAGCGCAGGCGATCACCGCGCGCAGCTACGCGGTCACTCATCTCGCGGGCGCCGGCCGCCCGTTCGACATGCGCGCCACCGTACAGGATCAGGTGTACGGCGGCGTCGGCGCCGAGACGCGCGTCGCCAACCTGGCGATCGACGCGACATCGGGGCTGGTGCTGCTCTATGACGGCCGTGTCGTCAACGCGCCCTACCACGCCAACTGCGGCGGCAACACGGCTGATCCCGCCGACAGCTGGCGCGCCGAGCCGGAGCCGTACCTCAAGCGCGTCAGCGACCAGATTCCCGGGACCACGCGCTTCTACTGCGACCAGGCACCGCGCTTCCGCTGGACTCGCGTCTTCACTGGCGACGAGCTGCGGCAGAGCGTCGAGCGCTATGTGCGCGCACTGCCCGGTGCAGGCAGTGGCGTGGGCAGCGTCCGTGCCGTGCGCGTGGTGGACGTGACGCCAGCGGGTCGCGTCGGGACGCTCGCCGTCGAGTCCGACCGGGGCAGCTGGCTCCTGCGCGGCAACCAGATCCGGAGTGCTCTGCGCTCGACGAGTGGCGACTTGCTGTACAGCACCTACTTTTCCGTCGACGTCGTGAGCGGCCGCGACGGCGTGGAGCGACTGTCGCTGCACGGTGGCGGCAACGGCCACGGCGTCGGAATGTGCCAGTCTGGCGCCATCGGCCGAGCCCGCGCCGGGCAGGATGCCCGCACCATTCTCGCGACCTATTATCCCGGCACCACCGTCGGCCCGATCGAGTGAGCCATCGCGTCGTGCAGTGCACCGCCAGTCAGCCGGCGACGGCCCACCCCGGAGCGTGAGCAGATGACGGACCCAGTACGGATCGGCATCGTCGGCGCGGGCGCGATCGCGCAGCTCGCCCATCTTCCCGTGCTCTCCAAGATGCGCGGCGCGACGCTCGTCGCGATCTGCGACAACGATCGTCCCAAGGCACGAGCGCTCGCCGACCGGTTCGACATTCCCGACGTCTACACCGACATCGAGGATCTGCTCGAGGCCGGCCAGCTCAACGCCATCGTCGTGGCCACGCCCAACCATCTGCACGAGCCGCACGTCCTGCGCGCCATCGCTGCGGGCCTCGATGTCCTCTGCGAGCGGCCGCTCGCGCTGACGGCCAAGGGAGCCGAGCGGATCGTCAACGCCGCGGCCAGAGCCGGCCGCAAGGTGCTGGTCGCCAACAACCATCGCTTTCGCAGCGACGTGCAGGCGCTGTCGGGCTTTCTCAGGGGCGGCGAGCTCGGCAGGCTCACCGGCATTCGCGGTGGCGCCTTCCACCACAAGCGCGCCGAGCAGGGGTGGCGGCTTCGGCGTGCCGAGGCCGGCGGCGGCGCCTTCTTCGACTACGGCATCGCGCTGCTCGACCTCGCTCTCTGGCTCGGCGACAATCCGGCGCCCGAGCGGCTCGTGGCGCAGATGGAGCGCGGCAGTGGCAAGAACGCCGTCGAGGAGGCGATGCTCGTGCAGCTCCGCTGCACCAACGGCGTCGTCTTCAACTTCGACGTGCAGGGCGCGTACGTGGGCGAGGAGGAGCGCTGGTGGTTCGAGACGCTCTCCTCGCGCGGCAGCACGCGCCTTGCCCCGCTGCGCGTCGTCAAGGAGCTGCACGGCCGCCCCACCAACGTCTCGCCGCGCGGTGCGGCCGCGCGTGAGAGCGCCTTCATCCAGTCGTATCGTGCCGAGCTCGCCCACTTCGTCGCCGTCATTGCCGGCGACGCCGAGTACGAGCCCCCCGCCGACCAGATCGTGCTGCATCGCATCGTCGAGGCGATCTACAAGTCGGCCGACGAGGGGAAAGAGATCCGCCTGTGACGCGCTCACGCGCACTGCTGCTCGCAGTGCTGTGGCTCGTCTCGGTGCTCTGTGGCGGCGTACCGCTTCGTGCGCAGCTTCCGGCGCAGACGCTCGATTCGACGCCTGGTTCCGAACTCACCATCAGCGTGATCACCTTCGGGCCGGGTGACGTTCTCTTCGAGCGGTTCGGCCACAACGCGCTCTGGGTGCACGACGCACGCAACGGTGCGGACATCGCCTACAACTGGGGACTCTACGACTTCGAGCAGCCGGCCTTCATCCGCCGCTTCCTCACGGGAGACACCAAGTACTCGATGGGCGGTGTTGACGCGAAGCTCATGCTCGATG
>JAYUTY010000172.1:0-16434 GCA_043754875.1 Gemmatimonadota bacterium | reverse complement strand
CGCGCGGATCAGCACCGCGCGCCCGCCGTCGATCAGTGTGGCGGGGCGTCCGTCCACGCGTACGCCGGTGGCGCGCGCACCGAATGGCGCGCGCACCTCGATGCCGCCAGGCGGATGCACGCCGCCGATCGTCATGCGCACCGCATCTCCCGCTCGTGCCACGCGCAGGTCGAGCGTGCCCCACCAACTGTGCATGCCGCGCACGGTCACTCCAGCGGCCGCACGCGCCCACGCGATGGGAATGCCTGCGCCCACGACGAGCACGGAGTCGCGCTCACGCTCGTAGGCGAGCATGTCGAGCGTGGAGCGGATGAAGTCCGACGCGACCCAGCCGTGCGGCATGTCGCCGATGAACTTCGGCGTGCGCGGCTCGCGCCAGATCGCCTCGCTCCACTGATTCCACTCGGCCGGCCTCCGCGTGCCCAGGAACCACTCGGCGAGCGCGTGCGCCCGCTCGGGCTGGCCAAGGCGGATGTAGCTGCCGACGAGACGCCATTCGTATGGCGTGTAGATCTCCCATGGTGCGCGACCGTCGCGCCGAGCGGTGAAGTTGGCCCACGCGCTGTCGAAGGTCGCGCGCACGGCCGCGGCGGGGAGGTCGGCCAGCGCCTGCACGGGCTCGAGCGCCATCGTGGTTGAAGTCGGGTCGAAATCGCCGAGCTCCGCCGCGCCGGGCAGCACGCTCATGTGGTGTAGCGCCATGGCGCGGGCGAGGGAGGCGATGACGTCATGCCGGAATTCGGTGGCGGAATGCTGGAGCGCGCGTGCACGTATTGTGTCGCCCGCCACTCGAGCGAGAGTCGCGGCATCAGCGGCACCGCGCACTCCCCACCAGTCGTCCCAGTACGAGTACGCCGGCTTGGCGGAGTAGCCCTCGTGGCTGATGGACGGGGGGAGCAGCCCGAAGACGAAGAGCGAGTCCGGCGTCTGGTAGCGCGCCGTCCGCCGTGACTGGCGGAGCGAATCGAGGTGCGACGCCGTGCGCGCGAGCGCGGGCCACAGTCGCGAGATTGCCGCAGCGTCCCCCGTCATCCGCCAGTACTCGGCGGCGAGATAGAGCAGCTCGCCGTCGCTGTCGTTCTCCGGCACCGGGTCGGCGCCGCGCGCATCCACGCAGCAGGGCGCCTTGCCATCGGCGAACTGGTAGGGGAGGAACCACTCGAGAAAGGTGAGCACGTCGGTCGCGTGGCCAAGGCGCAGCAGCGCCGCCGACGTCAGCGCGCCGTCACGGATCCAGCTGCGCCGGTAGCTGCGCGTGCCTGGCTGCAGTGCGGGGCCGCGAGCGTTGATGAGCAGATGCGTCAGTGCGGTGCGCAGCGTGCGCGCCATCGGCTCGCCGGCGCCCGGCAGCTCGATCTGGAATGCGCCAACCTCGCGATCCCACAGTCGCTCGGCGGCATGCAGCGCACGCGGACCGGCAGCAAGGTCGCGCTCGAAGTCTGCACGGTGAGCCGGCAGCGCGACCCAGACATCGGCGCTGTCTCGCGCATCGATCACCAGCGGCCAGGCGAGCGCACCCGACGCCAGGGAATCGGGATCCTGCACGTGCGTCGCTGTCGGCACGATACCGCGATGCAGCGACTCGACGATCGAGCCTGCGGCATATGTGGTGACGCCTGCCGCGTGCGCCAGCGTCACGGGCACCACCGCGTCCGTATCGTTGACGACGAGCGCACGGCCATCCCACGCGAGCGTGCGGATGCTCGCCGCGCCGCCAGGAATGCCGAGGAACTGCCAGGGCGGATTCACCTGCACTGGACGCGCGGCCAGGTAGAGCACGACCGGCCGGCGTCCTGCCGAGCGGTTGACGACGCGGTAGCGTGCCCAGACGATCGAATTCATCGGCTCGCCCGTGGCGAACGCCGTCACGTCGAGCGCGAGGTCGTGCGTCGTGCGGCGCACACTCGGGATCGGGCGCCAGCCGCCATTGAGCGACTGGCGGACCGCGCCATCGGTCCAGCCGAGCAGGCGTCCCGCGCTGTAGAGAAAGGGTTCCAGCGAGAAGCTGCCCAGGCGCGACTCGATCGCGCCATCCTCGCTGAGCAGCGCGTCGCGCTCGTCACGCGGCACGCCGAGCACGGTCCAGTACTGCTGCTGTTCATGCAGCGAACGTGGCCAGTCGCCCGGAGCGCTCGACTCGGCCACTCGCTCGAGCAGCGCCGAGCGGGTGGGAACCGCAGCGGCGGCGAGCAGCCGAACGTGGCGCAGTACAAAGCCATGACCTCGGCTGCTGCGTCGGAGCGCGAGACGAAGCCACGCCGTCTCCAGCTCCGGAAGTGCCACGAGATGTCGGCCACCCGTCGCGCCGCGCACCGCGTGGACCGGCGTCCACGCCTGGCCGTCGTCGGAGCGCTCGACGTCGTAGTCACGCGCGAAATCCGCGTCGCTCCAGTCCAGCTCGATCGCGCCCAGCGCGCGCGGACCGTGAAAGTCGAACGTGAGCGACTGTGCGCCGTCGGCGGCACTCTGCCAGCCGATGGATGGATCCTTCGGCGCGCCGTACCGGGATGGTGAGGCGAAGTCCGACGCGAGGAGACTGGGTCGCGGAGTACCGGACGACGCGGCGCTGCGTGGCCGCACGCTGTCGGCGACGGGTGCGGGGAGCGGCCGTAGCTCGAGCTGATCGAGCGCGAGCCACCCCTTCCCGCCTGCCCCCGCGGTGACCGTCATCTCGATGGCGGCGATGCCGCGCGGCGGGCCGCCGCCGAGTGGCCCCCACGCGAACGAGAGATCACGCGGTCGGAAGCGGAGTGTCGTCCACTGTGGAGTGACGTGAAGGGCGAGCCTCCGCATCCACCAGACGTTGAGGCCGGACGAGTCGACGAGCTTGAGCTCGAGTGTGTTCGGCAGTGCCTCGCCGCGCACGCGGAGGTCGATCGCCCAGTTGACCGGCAGCGGAGGCAGTGAGAACTGGTGGCGCGCGACTCCGTATCCCGCGCGACCGTGGAAGTCGAAGTCGAGGCGCAGCGCGCGGCCGACGGCGCCGCTGTCGGCACGGAGGTCGAGACTGACGCCATCGGACGGGACGGCGCGCCAGGTGGCCGCGTCGTCGAACCGCTCGAGGACGACGCTGACACCAGCTGGCGCTCCACTCGTCTGTGCGCACAGCGGGGATGCGCTGAGCAGTGCGGACAACACTGCCACGCAGCCGAGCGACGCACGCCGGCTCACTTGACGCTGCCTTCCGTCACCCCTTCCACGAAGTAGCGTTGCAGGAAGAGGAAGAGCACCAGCACGGGCAGCACGGTGATCACCGCGCCAGCCATCATCAGCTCGACGTCCTGCGCGTGCTCGCCCACGAGGCCGGCGAGCGCGACGGGGAGCGTGTACCTGCGGTCGTCGCTCAGCACGATGAGCGGCCACATGAAGTCGTTCCACGTGGCGAGGAATGTCCAGAGCGCCAGCGTGGCGAGCACGGGCTGGATCGTCGGCAGCACGATGGAGCGGAAGACGCGGAACTCGCTCGCGCCGTCGATGCGCGCGGCGTCGAGCAGGTCGTCGGGGATCGCGAGTGCGTACTGGCGCACGAGAAAGATGCCGAAGATGCTCGCCAGGCCAGGGACGATCACGCCGCCGTAGTTGTTGACGAGCCCGAGCGCCTTGACGAGGAGAAAGAGCGGCAGCATCGCCACCTGCACCGGGATGGCGAGGCCGGCGGCGAGCACCCGGAAGGTGGCGTCGCGCCCGCGGAAGCGCAGCTTGGCAAACGCGTACCCCGCCGACGCGTTGATCGCGAGCGACGCGACGGTGGTGACCGTGGCGACGAGCGCGCTGTTGAGCGCGTAGCGGCCGAGCGCGAGGCGGCCGAACAGGGCGCGATAGTGGTCGAAGCTCGGGTGCTTCGGCAGCAGCGCGGGCGGAAAGGAGGTCGCCTCGCCATTGGCCATGAACGAAGCGCTCACCATCCAAAGCAGCGGCGCGAGCGAGAGAAAGCCGAAGACGACGAGCGCCGCGTTGAGCGCGATCGTCGCGGCGTGCACTCGCGACCGCTCGGGTGTGGTCGCCGCGGTCATACGGCGTCCCGTGGCGAGAGACGACGCTGCACGATCGTGAAGACGACGATCAGCGCGAAGAGCAGGAAGGCGATCGCCGCGGCGACGCCGAGGCGCCACCAGCGGAACCCTTCCTCGTACATGTAGAGCACGAGGCTCGTCGTGGCGCGGAGCGGGCCGCCCTGCGTCATCACGTACGGCTCGGTGAACAGCTGGAGGTAGCCGATCATCGTCACGATGACGACGAAGAAGAGCGTCGGCGCCAGCATCGGCAGCGTGACGTGGCGGAAGCGCTGATACGCGCTGGCGCCATCGAGCGCCGCGGCCTCGTGGAGCTCGCGCGGAATGTTCTGCAGGCCGGCGATGCAGATCAGCATGTTGTAGCCGAAGTTCTTCCAGGTGGCCATCAGGATGATGGCCGGCATGGCCCAGTGCGGATCGCCCAGCCAGTCGATCGGCGGCAGCCCCAAGTGCGAGAGGCCGTAGTTGAGCAGGCCGTAGCGCGGGTGGTAGAGGTAGCGCCAGACGATCGCGACAGCGACGAGCGTCGTGACGAACGGCGCGAAGAAGACGGCGCGCGCAGTGGCCTTGTACCGGAGCGTGCGCGCGTTGACGAGGAGAGCGGCGCCGAGCGAGGCGCCCACGGTGAGCGGCCCGCCGACGAGGGCGAAGTAGAGGGTGTTGCGGAGTGCGGTCCAGAAGAGCGGCTCGTGCAGCACGCGCACGTAGTTGCGGAGTCCCACCCAGCGCGCCGCCCCAGGATCGGCCAGCGCATAGAGATCGAAGTCGGTGAAGCTGAGCCCGACCGCGGCGATCACCGGCCCCAGGAAGAAGACGCCGATGAGGAGAAGCGCGGGGGCGACGAACCACCAGCCGGGCGCGATCGGGCGCGCACGACGCGCCGTCATGGCCGCACCGCGGGTGGCGCACTTGCAGCAGGCGCCGGCGCGCGTATCGCGACCTTTCGCGCGAGCAGCCAGCGCCGCTTCTCGAGGATGGCGTCCACCTCGGCATCGAGCCCGGCGAGCGCCTGATCCGCGCTCTGCCGGCCTCGCGCCGCGCGTTCGGCCGCCTGCGCCACGCGTGAGGCGATCAACTCCCACTCGGGGACCGCCGGCGTGGGCACCACGCGACCCAACTGCTCGCGGAAGGCGGCGAGATGGCGATCGCCGGCGAGCGCCGGGGCACTCCACGCCGACTGGCGCGCGGGCAGGTCACCAGTGGTGCCGTAGAAGCGCGCCTGGCGTGCCGGATCGCTGAGGAAGGCGATGAAGCGCCAGCCGGCGTCGGCGTGGGCCGAGCCACGCAGCAGCACGAGGCTCGAGCCGCCCGCGAGCGACACGCCAACGCCGTCGGGCCCGGGCAGTGGCGCCGTCTCCCACGAGCCCTGGAGCGAATCGGGGAGGCGCTTCCGGAACTCGCCGACATTCCACGGCCCGGTGACGTACATCGCCACGCGGCCGGCGCCGAACTCCTGGTAGACGTTGCTGATCTGCGTGTTGGCCAGCGGCGGCGCGAGGCTGTCGCGGAAGAGGCCGAGATAGAAGTCGAAGCCGCGACGAAAGCGCGGGTCGCGGAAGTCGCCCGTGGTGCCATGCTGCGCGAGGAGCGGCGACCCGGCCTGGAGCCCGAAGATCACCGGCTGGGCCCATTCGTCGAGCGGCAGGAGCGCCGGATAGGCGCCGCGTGGCTGGATGGCGCGCACGCGAACGAGCGCGTCGCGCCACGCGCTCCACGTCGTGGGCGGCGCGCTGATGCCCGCGGCGCGCAGCAGATCCGTCCGATAGAACATCACGCGCGTGTCCACGTACCACGGGATGCCATAGAGCACGCTGTCCACGACGTTGGTCGCAAGGACACCGGGGAAGTAGTCGGCGCGTGGCACGTGCGCGGAGTCGCGCGCGACACGGGCGTCGAGCGGTTCGAGGGCGTGAAGCGCGGCGAACTCGGGGATCCAGGTGTTGCCGAGCTGCGCGACGTCCGGCAGTGCGCCGCCCACATACGCGGTGAGCAGCTTCTCGTGCGCCGCCGTCCACGGGATCTGCTGGACGCGGATCGTGATGCCCGGATTGGCGCGCTCGAAGTCGCGCGCGATGGGGTCGAGCGCCTCGCCCTCGGAGCCGAACGCCCAGACGCGCAGCTCGATGCGGTCGTCGCGGGCCGCCGACGTGCAGTTCGTCGCAGCGAGAAGCGCGACGGCGGTGACGGCACGACGTGTCGCCGTGCGATGCACCCGGCCGAGCGTGCGCCCGATCAGCACCGCTGCGCGAGCCATCCGCCGGAGAAGCCCGCTCGGCACATGCCGCGCACGAGATCGGCGTTGCCACGCATGAGGCGCCAGACGAAGTCGCCGCGCCAGTTCTCGATCATCGCGACGATCGGGCCCTGGTCGATGCCGAGGTAGTCGGTGTCGAACCAGGAGAGACCGTTCACGATGCGGCCGTGATGCAGCGCGGGCCCGGGAGTGCGCAGCGTGGGATTGAACGCGTCCACGAAGCCGTAGCGGCCGAACAGCGGCTCGCCGTACTGGCGGCGCATGGCGAGCAACGCGGGGATCGCGATCTCCGGCGCGAACGGCACGGCGCCGCCCGCCGCCGTCGGCACGAGGGTACCATCGTCGTTCAGCGCATCGGCGCCGGCACCGCGTGCCCAGTACGTATGAAAGGTGCGGGCGCGGCCGTCGATCGTGACGGTGGAGTCCAGCGGGCCATCGCTCGCGGTGAGTCCCCAGCTCAGGGAATCGTAGCCGCGCCACGCCGCCCGATTCGCCATCGCATAGGCGCGATGGGCGAGCGTCGCTCGGCGCGAGTTCTCGAAGTAGTCGATGCCGCGGCCACGCATGTAAGCGTCCTGCACGCCGCGGAAGTCGAGCCAGACGTGCGAGTACTGGTGCCCGAACAGCGGCGCGAACTGCAGATACTCCTGCCCCTGGAAGCGGTCCCACTTGTAGCTGCTCGTCCACTCGGTCCAGGCGGCGGGCGCGACGGGATGCGTGGGCGAGCCGAGGGCGAGCACGTAGAGGAGCATCCCCTCGTCGTAGCCGCGCCAGCTGCTGATGTTGAAGCCGCGGCTCGTCTGGTTGACGGCGGAGTCGGGGCGCCATCCCATGTTGACGAGGGCACCGCCATCGCGGGCCCACTGCCAGTCCACGCGCCGGTAGAGCGAGTCGGCGAGCGCGCGCACTTCGCGATCGCCCGCGTCCGTGCCGTTGAAATACTCGCGGCAGGTGAGCGCGCCGGCGAGCAGGAGCGCCGTGTCGATCGTGGAGAGCTCGACGCGGTCGAAGCGGCGCCCGGTCTCCATGTCGAGGAAGTGATAGAAGAAGCCGTGATGGCCGGTGACGCCAGTGGGCTGTGGGCCCTGCGGCGCCGTCCAGAAGAAGCGGAGTGTGGTGAGCACCCGCTCGCGTGCGGCGGCCCGCGTCACCCAGCCGCGCTCCACGCCGATGGGATACGCAGTGAGCGCGAAGCCCACCGCGGCGACGCTGGAGAACGATTTCGTGGGCCAGCGGTCGGGGGTGAGCCCGTTCGCCGGATTGGTGGTCTCCCAGAAGAAGTCGAAGGTGCGGCGCGAGACGGTGTCGAGAAAGGCGCGCTCACCGACGGTCGGCTGATACGCGGTGCGTGGAGCGCGGACTGCGCTCCCGGCGCAGGCGCTGATCGCGGCGGCCGCGCCGCACACAGCGACGGCAGCCACGATGAGCCGGGCGAGGCGCGAACGCCTCGTCCGGCTCATCGCACTGGACGTCATGCTAGAAGTCGTACTGCGCCCCGAGCTGCAGGCGACGCGCGTCGGCGACGACGCAGCCGGCCTTCCCGAAGTCCGGGTTGGCGGTGCGCACGCCCTTCTCGTTGGTGTAGGCAACGTCGTTGAAGCAGCCGTAGTTGTTGAAGTTGAAGGCGTTGAACACGTCCGCCGTCACGCCGATGCGCTGGCCGCGCAGCGAGGTGAGATCCTTCTTCAGGCGGACGTCCACGTTGCGATACGCGAAGGCGTTCGGAATGATGAAGCCGTACTTCGGCGGCTCGGCGCCGCCGCGGTTGAACACCGGCTGCGGCCCGGAGAAGTCCTGCGCCGCGAGGCGGTTGCCGCTGCCCAGCGTGATCAACGTGCTGCCCTGGATGCCGAACAGGTAGGGAAGGTCAACGATGCCGTTGGCGACGATGCGATGCCGCTCGCTGTTGGGGATCTCGTAGCGCGAGAAGCCGAACGCCGTCACGCGCGGGAAGCTGAACAGGTCCACCCCCTCGGACTCTGCCTTGGCCAGCGTGTAGGCGAGTCCGGCGCCCCAGCCCGCGTGCTCGCCGACCTTGCGGTACGGGCGGTCGAGCTGGAAGAACATCGCGTTGTACCAGGCGTGCACGCTGTTGTTGGCGACCAGCACGTTGCGGTACGCCGGAATGTTGATGCTCGTGCAGCAGCCGCCGTCCGGATTGAGCCCGAAGTTGGCCCATTCGAAGCTGAGCCCGTTCGTGCTGCGCGACCCGGTGTAGGTGACTGCGGCGTTGACCGTGCCGAAGTCGTGCCGGACGCCGACGTTGAACTGCGTGGAGCGCGGCGGCTTGAGGTCGTTCGGCAGCAGGAACACCTCCGTCGGGGGCGCCTGGCCACCCGCGAGCGCGTTCAGCAGCCCCTGGCGGCTCAGATACTTCGGATCCCACTTCAGCACGCCCTTCGCGGCGTTCGCCGCCGTGTCGAAGTTGAACTGGTAGTTCGGGTGCTGGCGGTTGAACGTCTCGTCGATCAGCGAGTTGAACGTCTGCCGGTCGTAGAAGATCCCGACGCCGCCGAACACGGTGGTGCGCTGTGCCTCGTCGAGCGCGTAGGACGCACCGACGCGCGGCTGGATCGCGCCGAGGAAATTCTTCCGCTGCGTGCCGTCGGTGAGGTAGTTCTGCGTGTTGAACTTGAGGAGGAAAGTGTTCGCGTATGCCGTGATCGAGTCGCGAACGTTCTTGGGCGTGACGTACGCCGTGTTGAACATGCGCGACTCGTAGTCGTACCGGACACCGAGGTTGAAGGTGAGGCGCGACGTGGGCGACCAATCGTCCTGCGCGTAGGCGCCGAGCTGCGAGTTGTTCGTCTTGAGCGACGGATCGCCGGCCCCGATCAGGGCGCGCCGCGGGAAGGCGTTGTTGTTGGAGCCGCTGTACGTGAAGACGGGGTTCTCGTTCAGCTGCTTGTTGATGTCGTACGTGACGTAGTCGTAGTTGCCGCCGATCTTGATCGCGTGCGCGCCGCCGGCCTTGAAGCCGCTGTACGTGTAGTCGTCGCGCAGCGAGAGGCGCCCCTGCTGCAGGTCCTGGCGCGTGTCGGCGCCGCCGAGCCGGTTGCCCCCGTCGTACTGCAGGCCGATCGTCGTGAAGTCGAGCGGATCGGGGTTGTACTTGTAGAGCTGATAGCTCACCTGCGCCTCGTTCACCTTCTCGTTGCCGTAGAGCGTCTGCTTCACGCGCCCCGTGGCGACGGTGTTCTTGAAGTTCTCCCCGGCGGAATAGGCGCGCTGGATGTCGCCGAACTGCCCGCCGAAGCGCCGGATGTCCGTCTCGTGGCGGAAGTCGCCCTCCACCTCCCAGAGCTGCTGCTGGCTCGGATTGTAGCTCAGCTTGCCGAACAGCAGGTTGGAGCGGAATGGCGACGTGTTGACCGCGCCGTTCTGGGCGAGCACGCTGGCCGGAAGCGCCGCGGTGTTTCCCTGGAGCGTGAAGCGGCCCTGGCGATCCTGGTAATTCCCCTCGTACGAGCCGAAGAAGAACAGCTTGTCGGCGATGATCGGACCGCCTGCACTGAGGCCGACGAGATAGCGGCTGTAGTCCGGGCGGACATACTTGGCGCCCGCGTTCACACGATCGGCGCGCGAGAAAGTGTCGAGGGCGACGAAGCTCTGGTTCTGGATGTTCGCGAACGCGTTCCCCGACCACGTGTTGCTGCCCGACTTGGTGATCGCGGTGATGATCGCGCTCGAGGCCTTCTGATATTCGGCCTTGAAGTTGGACGTCGTGATCCGAAACTCCTGCACGGCGTTGCGCGGGAACGGATTGCCTCTGCTGTCCTGCTGGCCGGCGACGCCACCGACGACGATGTCGTTCTTGTAGGAGGCGCCGTCCACGAAGACGTTGATGTTCTGTGCGGGGAGCGCGCCTGCCGAGAAGGTCTTGCTCGTGCCGTTGGCGCGATCCGGATCGACGCGGACGCCCGGGGCGAGCGCGGCGAGGTCGAGGAAGTTTCGGCTGGCCGTGGGCAGGTCGTTGATCTGCGCCTGCGTCACGTTCGTCGCCACCTCGGAGGTGCGGCGCTCGTTGCCGGGCGCGGCGGCGGTCACCTGCACGGTGCTGAGCCGCGTCGCCGTCTCGCCAACCGCAAAGTCGACGTCGAGCGTCTGGCCAACCTGGACAGTGATGGTGCGCGTCTGGGGGGTGACACCGATGCGGCGGGCAGTCACTTCATAGGTGCCCGGGCGGAGGCCGCCGAGGGTGTACGTGCCCGATGCTGACGTGGTGCCGCCACGGAGCTGGTTCGTGGCCGTGTTGCGCGCGGTCACCTGCGCGTCGCTCACGCCGGCGCCGTTGGTGCCACGCACAGTGCCGCGGAGCGTGCCGGTGGTGTTCTGCGCAAAGGCCGGCGTGAAGACCGGCGCGAGTGCGGCGAGCAGCAGGAAGGTCGCGGCGGCCAGCTTGGCCCGCCACCGCGAAGGAAGTGCACCGGCGCAGGTGCGCGCCGTACGGAATATCGATGTCATCTTGAATGCTCCATGGAAGGGACGAGTGGATCGGGAGTGGTGCGCCGTCGAGCCATGGCTCGCGGAGGTCCGCAGGAGTGCCGCACGACCAGGGTTGCCGGCACGACCTCACGGTGGGCCGTGCGCGCCGGTGCCGCGTCACCATCGGCGAGGGAACGGAAAAGGAGCGCCGCCGCCCGAGCCCCGAGCTCCTCGATGGGAACGTGGACCGTCGTGAGCGCGGGAGTGATGTAGCGGGCGATCGGTATGTCATCGAAGCCGATGACGCTGACGTCGCGCGGCACGTCCAGGCCGAAGTCGCGCAACGCGAGGAGGGCACCGACGGCCATCGCGTCGTTCGCCGCGAAGATCGCCGTGGGCCGCTCTCGTCCGGCGAACAGCGCGCGCGCCGCGCTCCATCCGCCGGCCTCGGTGAAGTCGCCGCTCACGACGTAGCCGTCTGCGATGTCGAGCCCCGCCTGCTTGATCGCGGCGCGGAAGCCGCGCAGCCGAGCGATCGCGTCGGCGTTGCGCGCTGGTCCCGTGATGCAGGCGATCGCGCGGTGTCCGAGCGACGCGAGATACTGGACGGCGGCACGCGCGCCTCCGCTGTTGTCGAGGGAGACGGCGGCAACGGCACCGGGCGTCGGCGCGGCGTTGAGGATGACCACGGGGAGCCCGTCGGGCAGCACCTCGGCGAGCGCGGCCGTGGGGACGTCCGGCGCCATGATCAGCAGCCCGTCCACCCGGCCCCGCATGGCGCGGATGGCGACGCCAACGCCGCCGGCATCGTGGTGCGAGCTCGAGACGAGCAGGGCGTGCTGCTCGCGCTGGACTTCGTGATCGATCCCGCGCAGCAGCTCGGAGAAGAACTCGCCGTAGAGATCGGGGAGGATGACGCCGAGCGCTGTGGCCTGGCGGCGGCTCAGCGTGCGCGCGGCGCCATTGGGCGTGAAGCGCAGCGAGCGCGCGACCTCGAGCACGCGCGTGCGCGTGTCGTGCCGGACCGGGGCGCTAGCGTTGAGCACGCGCGAGACCGTGGCAACGGACACGTTGGCGAGTCGCGCGACATCCTTGATCGTTACGCTCATGCGATACCGCCGAAGGGAGAGCCGCGCTCGGGTGGCATTGGCGCGAGCTGGCGATGAAAACGTTTACATTCGCACCGCATTCGTCAAGGGCAGGGACAAATCTTCACGCGGAACGGCGCTCTGCCCGGCCGGTCCTCGCCTCCGGTGGCCGCACCGTGGCGAGGTATCATTCAATCCGTCGCACCGCGACGCCGGCCGCCGGGGCGCGCTGTCCAGCCTTCCATGACCTGACGACGTAATGTCCTCGCCTCGCCGCACTCTCGCGCGCACTCTCGAACGCACGCTCGCCCTGGTACTGCTTCTCTACGCGGCCAGTGCTGCGTGCGCCGGTGCCGCGCAGCCCACGACCTCTGCCCCGCCCGCGCCGCACGTTTCCTCCGCGCAGCCTTCCTGGTCACGCCGCACCCGGATGCGTCTCTGCTCTGGGAGCGTCTCGCTCGGCGGGACAGTGGCGATGCTGGTGCGTTGATCGACGCTGGGGCGTGCAAGCGGTATGCGGCTGGCGCGCGTGCGCGGGTGGCGAAGCGGGTGGCGAAGCGGGTGGCTGGCGAGGGGCGGTGATCTTTCGTTGCGGCGTCGGAACTACGTTCGGAACTGCGTTGTTCGTGGGGGGACGCGGTTCTGCGCGGATTGATGCGGATCTGCGCGGATTGACGCGCAGATTGATGTGATGCGCGGCGCGCTGATCTCCCCGCGCGGCCCCGCATGCATGTACCTGAACGATTGTGGTGACGTACGGATGGCCTGGATTGTTGGTGAGCTGCGGGGCGGAGCCGGTGCGCCGAACCCGATCACCTCGCGCGGGATTAGCGCCGCATGCCCTTTCCCGTACCGATCCGCCTGCTCGCTATCTCGGGTAGCCTCCGTGCCGGCTCGTCGAACGCTGCGCTCCTCGGCGCGGCGGCGCTCCTCGTGCCGACAGACGTCACCGTCGTCCACTACACCGGGCTGAGCGGGCTGCCCGCTTTCAATCCTGATGATGAAGAATCCGAGCTGCCGGTGGAGGCGGTCGCGAGCTGGCGCGACGAGCGGCGGCGGGCGGATGGTGTGCTGCTCAGCAGCCCCGAGTACGCGCACGGTGGGCCGGGCGCACTCAAGAATGCGCTCGACTGGGTGGTCGGCAGCGGCGAGCTCGTGGAGAAGCCTGTCGCGCTGCTCAATCCCTCGCCGCATTCGCTGTTCGCGCACCCGCAGCTCGCAGAGATTCTAAGGACCATGAATTGGAGCGTCGTTCCGGCAGCGATGGTGACGGTGCCGATCCCCCGGCGGGGGGCCACGGCCGAGAGCATCGTGGCCGACGCGGAATGCGCGTCGCTGCTGACCGGGGCTATTTCCGCGCTCGTGGAGGCGTGCCGGGCTCGGCGGTAGCATCGCCTTGGTGCTGACCGGCTACTCGCCCCCGCAATCGTCGCCGATGGTCGTCCCGCGTAACCTGCCGTAGCTTCGTGGCGCGGCGCGTCATGGCAGACATCTCACGCCGCAGGGATCAGCAGGCCATCACCCGGAACGAGGAGTGACGTAATGTCGAGAGTGGCGAGAGTATGGGTCGCGGTCGTCGGCACGATGGGCATCCTGTCGGGCTGCGTGCGGTACGCCACGCCGGCGGGACAGGCGGCACCAACGGGCCAGTCCAGCTTGTCCACCACGCCGTCGGTGCAGTATCGCTCGCCTGCGGGAGTAGAGTACCGCGCGCAACCCGATACGGGCCCGATCGCGCGCGCGGCGGCCGCCCTCGCCGCCGACCCGCGCAACGTGCAACGCTACGTCGACCTGGGCACCGCGCAGGCAGGCGCCCGCCAGATGCGCGAGGCCGTCGAGACGTTCACACACGGCCTCGCCGTGTTCCCCGACAACCCGCTCCTGCTCCGCTGGCGGGGCCACCGTTATCTCTCCGTCCGCGAGTTCGACCGCGCCTCGGCCGACCTGACCCGCGGCAGCCAGCTCGACAGCACGATCTACGGCATCTGGTACCACCTCGGCGTGCTGCGCTTCGTGCGCGGCGACTTCAATGGTGCGGCGGCGGCGTTCATGCGCTCGCAGCCGCGCGCGCCGGACGCTGGCGAGCTTGCCGGCTCGACTGATTGGCTCTGGATGTCGTTGCAGCGTGCGGGGCGTGGGGCAGAAGCGGAGGCGATGCTCGCGCGTCATCCCGATTCGCTGCCGACCACGGCGGCGTACGCGCAACGGCTCAAGCTCTATCGTGGGCTCAGCACTCCCGACCAGGTGATCACCCCAGCCGACACGAGCGACGTGAACGTGGCGACGTTGAGCTACGGCATTGGCAACTGGTACCTCGTTCGCGGCGACACGGCCACGGCGCGGAAGTGGTTCGAGCGCTCGATCGCGTCGGGTGGATGGCCGGCCTTCGGCTTCATCGCGTCGGAGGCGGAGCTGCGGCAGTTGAACGGGATGAAGAGGACGCCATGATTCAGATGCGACGACTCGCTCCCCTGATGCTCGCGCTTCTCCTCCACGCTTCACCAGCCGCCGCGCAGGACGACATGCCTCGCCTTCGCCAGCAGGCGCAGCGCGTCACGATCGTGCGCGACGACTGGGGCATCCCGCACATCCATGGGCGGAGCGACGCGGACGCCATCTTCGGGCTCGTCTATGCGCAGGCCGAGGATGATTTCAATCGTGTCGAGACCAACTACATCAATGCAATGGGGCGGCTCGCCGAGGCGGAGGGCGAGTCGAAGATCTACCAGGATCTGCGCATGAAGCTGTTCATCGACCCGGACAGCATGCGCACGAAGTACGCGGCCAGTCCGGTGTGGCTCAAGTCGCTGATGACCGCGTGGGCCGACGGGCTCAACTTCTATCTCGCCACGCATCCGCAGGTGAAGCCGCGTGTGATCACACACTTCGAGCCGTGGATGGCGCTGAGCTTCAGCGAGGGGAGCATCGGCGGTGACATCGAGCGCGTCTCGCTCCAGCAACTCGAGGCGTTCTACGGATCGCCGCGCACCACGGGCCAGCGGCGGCGTTCGAGCGAAGCGTCGCCCCAGCAGCTCGCCCGCGAGGCGAATCGCTACGTCGAGCCCGGCGGCTCCAACGGCTTTGCCATCGCGCCATCAAATACGGCGAACCATCGCGCGCTGCTCCTGATCAACCCGCACACGTCGTTCTTCTTCCGCGCCGAAGCCAAGGTCGAGAGCGATTCCGGCCTGAATGCGTACGGCGCGGTGACGTGGGGACAGTTCTTCATCTATCAGGGCTTCAACGAGCGCGCGGGGTGGATGCACACGTCGAGCGGCGTGGATGCGGTGGACGAGTTCCTCGAGACGGTGACGCAGAAGGATGGCCGCTGGACCTATCGCTACGGCAGCGAGGAGCGCCCGGTCATCACGCAGACCATCGCCGTGCCATACCGCTCGGCGAGCGGCGCGATGGCGTCGCGCAGCTTCACCGTCTTCAAGACGCACCACGGCCCCATTGTCCGCTCGGCGGACGGCAAGTGGGTGGCGATGGCGCTGATGCAGAAGCCAGTCGAGGCACTGAGCCAGTCGTATCTCCGCACCAAGGCACGCAGCTACAAGGCGTTCCGCGAGGTGGCCGAACTGCGCGCCAACTCGTCGAACAACACGATCTTCGCCGACGCGGATGGCGACATCGCCTACTTACATCCGCAATTCATCCCGCGGCGCGACGACCGGTTCGACTACACCAAGCCGGTGGACGGTAGCAATCCGGCGACCGACTGGAAGGGCGAGACGCCGGTGGACAGCGCGCCGCGACTGCTGAACCCGGCCAATGGCTGGATCCAGAACACGAACAACTGGCCCTGGTCGGCGGCCGGCGCGTACAGCCCCAAGCGCGAGAGCTTCCCGCGCTACATGGACGTCGCGGGCGAGAGCCCGCGCGGCCTGCACGCGGTCCGTGTGCTCAAGGACAAGAAGGACTTCACCCTCACGTCGCTCATCTCGGCCGCATACGATCCGTATCTGCCAGCGTTCGCGCAGCTGATCCCGTCGCTGCTCGAGGCGTACGACAAGACGCCCGCGAGCGACAGCACGCGCGCGAAGCTGGCCGGTCAGATCGCCGCGCTGCGCGGCTGGGACTATCGCTGGGGCGCGACCTCGGTGCCGACGTCGCTCGCGGTCTTCTGGGGCGAGGAGCTCTGGTCGCGCAGCAGCGCCGACGCCCGCGGCGCGGATGTGAACGTCTACGACTACATGGCGACGCGCACGACGCCTGCCCAGCGACTTCAGGCGCTCGCGTCGGCCTCGGGGCGATTGACGCGCGACTTCGGGACGTGGCGCACGCCATGGGGCACGATCAACCGCTTCCAGCGGCTCACGGGCGACATCGTGCAGCCGTTCAACGATGCGGGGCCGAGCATCCCGGTCGGGTTCACGTCGGCGCAGTGGGGCTCGCTCGCGTCGTTCGGCGCTCGCGCGTATCCCACGACGAAGAAGTACTACGGCACGAGCGGCAACAGCTTCGTTGCCGTCGTCGAGTTCGGGCGGGACAGCGTGCGGGCACGCGCGGTGTCGGCCGGCGGCGAGAGTGGCGATCCCGGGTCGCGCCACTTCAATGATCAGGCGCTGCGGTACAGCACTGGTAATCTGCGGCCGGTGTATTTCTACTCGTCGCAGCTCAAGGGGCATACGGAGCGGAAGTATCATCCTGG
>JAYUTY010000171.1:0-5750 GCA_043754875.1 Gemmatimonadota bacterium | reverse complement strand
GGGCCGGCGCTTCCGGGTGATCGGCGAGGGGGCCGTCTACGTGATCAACGGCTGGGACATCAGCCATGCGAAGCTGACCGAGGAGGACATGAACGCGGCGCGCTCGGTGTTCGGGACGCGGATCGACGTGCTGAGCCAGGGCGACGAATTCGACATGGAAACGCGCACGCCGAAGAGCCATCCAGCGTCCACGGTGCGCAAGGAGATCGAAGCAGAGCTTCCGGCCTGACCGCGCGGCGCAGCATCTCGTTCATACTGGTGCAGCTTCAACCGATGCAGGCGCCTCCAGCGATCGGACCGTTCTCCGCCGATTCTCCAAGAGGCGACATTCCGATGGTCGCCAATCCCCACACCACGTCGACCGCGAGGAGCACCCAGACGGTGTAGATGAATTGTGGCGGCGTATCGACGGACTCCGCCATGGCGATGAAGACGATCGCCTCGATGAACAGGATGACGTAGTCGGCGAGGAGTTGGAATCGAACGGGGCTCCGGGCATAGAGATGCACCGTGTCCAGATGCCGCACCGCGCCGTGAAAGAATGGGATGACCGTAACGAAGAATGCGCCGAAGAGCAGACGCGTTGATCAATCGGGAGGAGTTGGCTGGCCACCCACGCCGGCAGGCCGGAGCCAGAGCTCCAGCGCGATTCGCTCGCTCGCGGTGATGGCGAAGCCGATCAACACCGCATGCAGGCGCTAGAGCGCGTTGATGGAGCGCCGCAATTGCTCGCCGGATGTGTCCGTCATGTGGCGCCTCCCATGGGTGACAATCGACAGAAAGCCCGCAACGAAGCAATTCGTTGCGGGCTTTCTGTTCGGTGATGGAGCGTATCGGGATCGAACCGATGACCTCCCGCTTGCAAAGCGGGCGCTCTCCCAGCTGAGCTAACGCCCCAGTCGGACGGAAGGTAATGACGTGAGGCGGCCGCGTGAAGCTCGGCGGTGACGCTACTCGTGGGCCGGCAGCGGCTCCATCGTCTCGGCGTTGACCGGCACCTGCACCTCGTCGCGGTAGGGCGACGTCATGAGGACGACGCGCATGCGCGGGAACGCGTTCATGAAGGCGAGATAGCAACTGCCCCAGATGCCGAGGAAGCCGAGCGCGATCACGATCTCGGTGAGGCCGAACGGCTTGTTGGGCACCTCGCCGTAGAGCGACGGATAGACCTCGAGGTAGCGCACCAGCCACATGCCGACGAGGCTGATGAGCGTGAAGAGCGCGAGCGTGGGGCGGAACACCTTTGCGGCGCGCGAGATCAGGCCGAAGAACGGGGCGAAGAAGACGAGCATGACCGCCGACACGGTGAGGTGCACCCACGGCTCGATGAGGCGGAGCCGCGGCCAGTGCGTCTCCTCACCCACGTTGCCGTACCAGAAGACGAGGTACTGGCTGAAGGTGAGATAGCCCCAGAAGGCGGTGAAGGCGAAGCAGAGCTTTCCGAGATCGTGGAAGTGCGTCTCGGTGATCAGCTCTTCGGCGCCGAGGAAGCGGCGCCACGCCATGACGAGCAGGGTCAAGAGCGTCAGGGAGCAGAGCCACGCACCCATGAAGAACCACCAGCCGTAGAGCGTGCTCTGGAAGTGGAGCGACATCCCCATCGAGAGGTCGAACGCCAGCACCGACCAGCCGTAGCCGAAGGCGAGGGCGAGGACGACGGCGAGCTTCCCCTGGAGCGAGTGAATGCTGTGCAGCTCGCGGCGCTCGTCGCGGAAGCCAGCCCGCATGCGTGCCCGCAGACCGCCCGCCCAGCGCGCTCCCGCTTCGGGCAGCACGCCGACGTCGAGCTTGACCGACGTGTAGATGTACCAGAGCGAGAGCAGCGTGATCACGGCGAGCGAGATCAGCACGCGCGCGGTGACGAAGCCGCCGTTGTACCAGAGCACCTTCTCGTGGACGGGCGGCGTCTCGTGGGTCCACGGGAAGATGTGGTTCCGTCCGAGCAGCATCGTGAGCACGAGCATGACGAACGCCACCGGCAGGAAGGCGACGTAGCCCTCCATGAAGCGGATGATCGAGCGTGACCAGCGCGCCGTGGTGATGCGCTGGACCGCAACGAACATCACTCCCGCGGACGAGAGCGAGGTGAAGAAGAGCCAGCTGACGTGGAACGCGCGCCAGGCGCGGTCCGGATCGATCATGAGGCCGGCGAGAAAGACCACCGTGCCCACGAGGGCGAGCGCGAGGCAGGCAAACCCGATCGATCGCGGGAACGGCTTGGTGTAGGCCGCGACGACCTCCTCGCGCGTGGGGACGCGCATGACGTGCAAGCTCACTTACTTGCCTCCTGAGGGTGCCGCGGCGGGCTTGGTGGCATTGGCCGGCGCTGGCGATGGCGTGGCGGCTGGCGCGGGGACGACCGAGGAATCGACGTTGGGGCGCGTCGCGGGAGCGCCGGCGGGCGCGAGCCCGGCGGGTGCAGTGGTGGCGCCCTGCGGCCACGCGAGGCCGCGCGTCACGTCCGCCTGGGAACCGGCGTGCCGGTAGTACGGCGACGGGCGCGTGGGTCCGAGCTGCGAGAAGCCCGGCACCTTGTCACCGGTTTCGCCAGGGAGGCCGACGGGGCCGACGACGACCTGGTACCGGCCCTGGAGTCCGCGCAGGTAGTTCACGACGTCCCAACGGTCGAGCTCCTCGATGCGGTTGTACGACGGCATCAGCCCGCGGCCGTTGCGCATCATTCCCCAGATGTAACCGTCCTTCAGGTTCATCTGCGCGTTGGCGCTGGGGCCGGCGATCGCGATGCCGGGCATGCCGTACTTGGTCGCCGGACCATCGCCTTTTCCGGCAAAGCCATGGCAGACGGCACAGTTGATCGTGTAGTACTTGCGGCCATTGGCGAGCGAGCGCTCGTCGGCGGCCACCGGATTCACGAGCGACGACATCGAGTCCACCGTGCCGGGCAGCGCCATCCGTGACACGGCATAGCCGGGCGCCATGGAGCCGTAGACGGGGACGGAGTTCTGCGGGTTGCCACGCATCGGCACCGTGTCGCTCGTGGACTCCCACGGGTCGAACTTGGGCTGCTCCTTGAAGTCGGTGAACCAGGAGCAGGCGCCGAGCGACGTCACGGCGCCGAGGAGCGCGAGGGCACGGGCGATCTTCATGGTTTCAGCGCTCATTGCGAACCTCCACGGCACCGTGCTTCCGCAGCAGCTCAGCCGCCTCGTCCGCGCGATCCGGACCAGACTCCACCCAGACGCCGAAGTCGCCGCCGCTGAAGCGCGCGTCGTAGCCGACGGTGAGCGTGAGCCGCGGGATGCGCGCCAGCGCGAACATGCCGAACACCGTCGCGAGCGAGCCGATGAGCACCATCAGCTCGAAGCCGATGATGGTGTACGGCACCCAGCTCGCGATCGGCTTGCCGCCGACGACCAGGGGCCAGTAGTCCGAGATCCAGATCGGGATCCAGTAGCCGAACGTCACTCCCAGCAGCCCGCCCACGAGCGTGAAGACGCGCACGTTGCTCCTGGGGGCGCCAAGGGCGTCCTCCAGCTCGTGACGGGGGGTGGGGGTGAAGACGGTGACGTGGGGAAAGTTCTGCTTCTTGAGATCCTGGATCGCGTAGACGGCCGAATCCAGCTCCGGGAAGGCGCCAATGACTCCCTGCATCAGTGCGACCCTCCGGCCGAGTGCGACTGCCGCATCCTGGGGTTCACGATCTCCTTGATTTCCGAGATGGCGATCACGGGCATCTGCCGGATGAACAGCAGGAACCACATGAAGAACCATCCGAACGAGCCGAGCAGGATCGCGAAGTCCACCCACGTGGGGTGGTAGCCGCCCCACTGCCACGGCTCGAACTCGTGCGAGAGCGACGGGATGACGATGACGAAGCGCTCGAACCACATCCCGATGTTGATGAAGATCGAGAGGAAGAACAGCCACTTGGTGTTGCGACGCAGCTTCTGCGAGAAGAGCGACAGCGGCAGCACCATGTTGCAGATCAGCATCGTCCACGCCGCCCAGGCCCACTGGCCGAAGACGCGGTTCCAGAAGTACTCCTGCTCCACTGCGTTCCCCGACATCCACGCGACCTGGAACTCGGTGAGGTAGGCGAGCCCGACGACCATCGAGGTGAAGAGGCAGAGCTTGGCCGCCGCGTCGAGGTCGTTGATCGTGACGAAATGCTCGAGGTGAAACACCTTTCGCAGCGGGATGATGATCGTGAACACCATCCCGATGCCGGAGAAGATGGCGCCGGCGACGAAGTACGGCGGGAAGATCGTGGCGTGCCAGCCCGGCGTCAGCGCCATGGCGAAGTCGAACGACACGACGGAGTGCACCGAGAGCACGAGCGGGGTCGCGAACGCGGCGAGGAAGAGATAGGCGCGCGTGAAGTGGCGCCATTCATTGTCCGAGTTCCGCCACCCCATCGCCAGCGCCGAGAAGATGCGCTTGCGCACGGGATTGGTCTCCTTGTCGCGCATCACGGCGAAGTCCGGGACCAGGCCGACGTAGAAGAAGGTCGCCGAGACGGTGAGGTAGGTGAGGATGGCAAAGACGTCCCAGACGAGCGGGCTCTTGGGATTCGGCCAGATCAACCGCCAGTTGGGATACGGGATCAGCCAGAAGAACTTCCACGGCCGCCCGAGGTGCAGGATCGGAAACAATCCCGCCGTCATGACCGCGAACACCGTCATCGCCTCGGAGGCGCGGTAGATCGTCGTGCGAAAGCCGGCCCTGAAGAGGTAGAGAATGGCCGAGATCAGCGTTCCCGCGTGACCGATACCGACCCAGAAGACGAAGGTGACGATGTACACGCCCCACATCACCGGCGGCTGGTAGCCGGCGGCACCGAGCCCTTCGCGGATCTGGTAGATCCAGGCCGCCGCGCCGATGATGAGGCAGAGCACGGCAGTGCCGAGCGACGCGAACCACCCGAGCGTCGGCGCATTGAGCGTCCGCAGGATCTCGCGGTCGACCTGCTGGTAGTCGGCGATCCCCGGCAGGCGGTTGCCCGCCGTCGGGATATTGGGATACAGCGTCACGCCGTCGTTCACGTCGCGCGGCTTCAGTTGAGTCGCCATGAGCCGCCTTTACGCCTTGGCCGGCGATGCCGGCTCCGGATGGTTGACCTTCTTCAAGTAGACCACCGCGGTGTAGGTATTGAGCTCTTCGAACACGTGGTACGCGCGCCGGTCCTCGACCTGCGACGCGATGCTCCACTTCGGATCGGCCGCGTCGCCGAAGTTGATCGCGCGCGACGGGCAGGCCTGCGCGCAGGCGACGGTGAACTCGTCGCCGACGAGCTCGCGTCCCTCCGTCTTGGCCCGCGTCTCCGCCTCGCGGATGCGCTGGACGCAGAAGGTGCACTTCTCCATGACGCCCTTGCCGCGGACGGTGACGTCCGGGTTGAGCTGCCAGTTGAGCGGCTCGGGGAACGCGTACTGCTTGCGGTCGTCCTCGCCGTAGCCGAACCAGTTGAAGTAGCGAACCTTGTACGGGCAGTTGTTGCTGCAGTAGCGCGTGCCGACGCAGCGGTTGTAGACCTGGACGTTGAGCCCGTCGGGCGAGTGGTACGTGGCGTACACCGGGCAGACGGGCTCGCACGGCGCGTTGCCACAGTGCTGGCAGAGCATCGGCGTGAAGCGCGCCTCGAAGTCCTCGGTGAACTGCCCCTCGTTCGCGCCCTCGAAGTAGCGCTCGATCCGGATCCAGTTCATCTCGCGACCGCGCGTGATGTTGAAGCCGGGCTTGGCGACCGCATACACCGTTGCGTTCTGCCACGCCGCGCCCACGGTGGGGAT